>DASUPR010000068.1:0-6311 GCA_036281015.1 Pyrinomonadaceae bacterium | reverse complement strand
GTGTGGCCGCGATCGGAACAACCGGCAGCCGCACGCACGCCGAAACCGCGTTCGGTGAAGTTCAATCCATTGCGCACAGTGCGTCCGACGCCGTCGAACTTAACCCACTTCACGTGCGACTGGTCCACGCCGCCCTGGTAGATCAGATCCTGGATCAAGCGGCCGACTGCGTTATCGGCAAACGCCGAGACAAGCGCTGCGTCCAGTCCGAAACAACGCTTCAATCCACGTGCGACGTTGTACTCACCGCCGCCTTCCCAAACCTGAAAACTGCGCGTCGTGTGTACGCGCCCGTCGCCCGGATCGAGACGCAGCATCACCTCGCCGAGCGAAACGATGTCCCAGCGGCACTGTTGTTTGTCCTTTATCTCTAACTGTGTCATCGCGCCATTTCTGCCTGCGTGCGGTTCAACAACAATCCGGCGAGCACGCCGACTGCTGCGCCAACGCCTCCGGCAGTAATCATGTATTCAAACTGCACGCCGCCGGGAACCTTCATCAGTAAACTCATGCACCAACCGACGAACGAACCAAACACGAGGCCCATGAAACCAAACCCGATAAACGTGCCCACGGAAAACCTCGGCGCTCCACGTTCCACGTCTTCAACCGGCGTGAGCTCGGGCGTCAGCAAGTGAATGATCGCCAGCGCCAAGAGGTACAAGGTGCCTGCAATCGTGAAAACGATCGAGTAGTTCTGTCCGGTGCTCTCGAGAATGTAACCCGTCGCAACCGCCATCGTTGCGCCGCCGAGTGCGCCGGCCATGCCGCCGATGCCGACTACCGAACCGACCGCGCGCCGCGGAAACATGTCTGACGTCGTCGTGAACAGATTACACGACCAACCCTGGTGCGCAGCGGCGGCTACTCCGATCAACAAAGCCGCGGCCCACAGGTTCTTCACGTTCGACGCGAAGATAATGGGCGTCACGGCGAGCGCGCAAATCAGCATCGCCGTCTTGCGCGCGCGATTGATGGTCCAACCGCGTTTGATGAACGTCGACGAGAGCCAGCCGCCGCCGATGCTGCCGACGTCGGCGATCAGGTAGATCGCGATCAACGGTCCGGCGCTGCCGATCAGATCCATCTTGTGATGATCGCGGAAGAAGCTCGGAATCCAGTAAAGATAAAACCACCAGACCGGATCGGTCAGGTATTTTCCGATCGCGAACGCGGAGGTTTGGCGATGTGGGATCAGGCGCACCCAAGGGATTTTCTCAGCCGGCGGATCGGGTGGATCGCTCTGGATGTGGGCCAGCTCGGCGTCCGAAACTTTCGGGTGTTCCTCAGGGCGGCGGTAAAGCGGCAGCCAAAACAGCAACCACAGAAAACCGATCGCGCCCGTTAGGATGAACGCCCAGCGCCAGCCGAGATGCGTCGCGATCCACGGCACGGTGAGCGGTGCGACAATCGCGCCGACGTTCGAACCGGCGTTGAAGATTCCGGTGGCAAAGGCGCGTTCTTTCTTTGGAAACCATTCGGCAGTTGTTTTGATCGCGGCGGGAAAGTTTCCGGCTTCGCCAACGCCGAGTGCCGCGCGTGCGACGCCAAAACCGAAGGGAGTGCGCGCGAGCGCGTGGGCCATCGCCGCGAGGCTCCACCAGATGATTGCCAGAGCGTAGCCAATGCGCGTGCCGATGCGGTCCATCAAACGGCCGGCAAGCAGTAGTCCGAAGGCGTAAGCGACGTTGAAGGCCGCGACGATGTTGCCGTAGTCGACTTCGGTCCAGCCGATGGCGACCTTGAGATCTTTCGCGAGGATGCCGAGCACTTGCCGGTCGATGTAATTGATCGTGGTGGCGAAGAAGAGCAGACCACAGATGGTCCAGCGATAGCGGCCGATTTTGGTTCCCAACGATTCAAACGCCGGAGCCGCCGCGCTAGCCGCAGTAGCCGTACTCGTTGCACCGTGCGTCTTGGGAAGCACAGCCGCATTCGCGATCTCGCTAGCATCGTTCATCTCTCGACTCCTCGAAGATTTATTTTGCCTAAAACTCGGACTAAATAACCGCTAAGGCTCGTTTTTGAAAATGCTCTACGGTGTTTCTACTGAAATGCGCATTACTGGTTTACTGAAATGCTCCACTTCGGTTCTGCTGAACCCTCGGCTGCGGTTCTACTGAACCCTCGGCTGCGGTTCTGCTGAACCCCTCGACTGCGGCTACGCCGCCGGATGTGAGGCGAGGCTTTGCCTCGCCGGTTAAAGTGGAAAACAAAAGTTGGGCTATGCCCCTCGTTCGGGCTGTGCCCTCCCTGGTTGGGCCAAAGGCCGAACCAGGGGCGTAGCCCGGTTGCTTATCTCTAACTCGCCGGCGGGGCGTAGCCCCGCCTCACATCCGGTGGCGTAGCCGCAACTAAGCGACACGCTGTAACTGAACCGGTGGCGTTGCCGTTATTACCCGGCGGCGTAGCCGCAACTAAGCGACCTGCTGTACTGCCGGTGGCGTTGCCGTTATTAACCCCGGCGGCGTAGCCGTTCGTTTACTGGTTCACACCACTCGCAAGGAACCCACCGTCAACAGCAAGGATCTCACCGGTGACGAAGCTCGCCGCATCAGAAGCCAGAAAAATCGCCGCGCCCGCGAGCTCTTCGACGTTGCCGAAGCGTTTCATCGGCGTGCGCAACTTAAACTCCCTGCCGCGCTCGGTCTCGTCGAGTAATTTGTGATTGAGCGCCGTGCGAAAAACGCCGGGAGCGATCGCGTTCACACGCACGCCGCGACTGGACCATTCAATCGCCAGCGACTTCGTCAACGAACCCACCGCCGCTTTGCTCGCCGAATACGCCGCCACTTCGTACAGCGCAACAAACGTCGAAAGCGAAGCGATGTTGATAATGCTTCCCGACTGGCGTTCGAGCATGTGACGCCCAAACACCTGGCACGCGCGCAAAGTCCCCGTAAGGTTCGTGTCGATGATGTCGTTCCAGTCTGCTTCGGCAAAATCGACGGTCGGCGCGCGCTTCGTGCGGCCCGCGGAGTTGACCAGAATGTCGACTTTGCCAAACGCCTCAACCGCCTCGCTCAAAACACGTTCCAGCGACGCCCTGTCAGAAACATCAGAAGCCACACGCAAAGACCGCCGGCCAAACTCCTCGATCTCCCGCGCCGTGGCATCCACCTGCTCCGCGCGCCGCGAAGTGGGAATCACGTCTGCTCCGGCCTGGGCAAACCCGTGCGCGATAGCGCGTCCAATCCCGGACGTGCCGCCGACGACCACGGCCACTTTGCCACTAAGCTCCAGTGGAGAATAGGTCATAAAGTATGAATTGTTGGCTAAAGGTTAGACCACTTTTAGAAAGTGCGCCTACTGTGTACCATCGCGCATCACTCATCGTCAAGCACAAAAAGTCGCGTACTGATTTATGATTAGCTGGTTTTACCAGCCTTGTTTCGAGGCCGAAAATGTTGCTTGTGTAGATGCGGTCCGCGTGTTAAAGTCTCGTCTCCGTTGAAATTGGTATTACCATTCGGGCTATTCAGAGACAGCCAGTAGATGTCAGCAACCAGCAAACAGACCAGCCGGCGGCGTTCTGTGGGAGGAAACATTTGGCTCTCGCACGACCCCGGTCCGAGCGATTACCTCGCGAAACTCCCCGTTCGCGACCTCGGTTTTGAGGTGTTGCCGACCGAAGAAGCGGTCGGACGCGCGATGCTCGCGGAGATTATCGACGCGGAGGCCGCCAAAAGCGGACCGTTAGTGATGGTGCTGGTTGGTGGTCGGGGTGGTCAGGCCCTGCACCGGTTGTTGGGTGCAATGGCCAAAACCGACGAGTACGATGCGCTGTTCGCCAGGCTTCACGTCTTTACTCAGGACGCGCTGGCGCCTTTGCGCATGAACAACGGCTTGAGCTTTGTGCGCGACTTCGAGCGACTGCTCGGCGAGGATTTCTTTCGCAAAGTGAAAAGCTTCACGTCGATGCGTACTGACGCGGACGATCTCGAAGCCGAATTGGCCGGGTATGTGCGGCAACTCGAGACGCTCGGCGGCACCGACCTCTTTTTCCTCGGTCTCGGTCCGGAAGCAGGCGCGGCTTCGCACCTCGCGTATATCAAACCCGGTTCCGGCGCGACTTACAGCGACATGGCGGGACTGATTCCGATTTCCGCGTCGATTCTCGAGCACCACATCAACAAGTTTAAGGCCGGCGGCACGGTGGTCACCGAAGCGGACGAAGCCGAGTGCCGCGCGGCGAAACACATTCTGACGCTTGGTCCAGCCGCGATACTCGGCGCGCGCCGCGTGGTCCAGTCGATCGTCGACGCCGACACTGCGCCCGCGAAACGCGAGTGTTACCAGCGGTTGTTGACCACGAGGATCGCCGATGACGCCGAAACGCGCCAAACGCAATTCGATCAAAATCCCGGACTTTGGTTGCGAGTTCATCCGAACGTCCGCTCGCTGATACTTCCGAACGTTTTGGTACACTGAACACATGTCGAGCGTTCAAACGCCTCCAGCTTCGTTACTCAGCGACTTCGCGATCGTTGTCGATCCCAAGGACAACGTCGCCGTGGTAAAGAAAGCCACGCAACCGGGGCTGGAACTGCTGCTCCCAAACGGATTGACTCTCGAAATTCGCGGCACGATCCCGCCGGGTCATCGCTTCGCGACGACAGACATTCCCGCTGGTGAGTTTGTGTTGCAGTTTGGACAACCGATCGGAACTTCACTCGGTATCGATCAAGGCGAACAGATCACGCACGACAACATGACTGACGAGGTGCCGATCGTTCGCGAGCTTCCCGAAGAGTTGCACACGCCGCCGCCTGACTATTTTCCGTTGGACCAGCGCGCGACGTTCATGGGTTATCGGCGGCCGGATGGACGCGTCGGTACACGCAACTTCGTGCTGATCGTGCCGACAAGCATGTGTGCGAGTCACGAAGCGTTACAGATCTCAACGATTGCCGAGTTTACGCTTTACGACCGGTTGAAGTTTCCGAACATCGACGGCGTCGTGGCGATTCCGCACAACAAAGGTTGCGGATGTCAGGACGGATCGACGATCGACGTCATGCTGCGCACGCTCTCGAATTACGCGGACCATCCGAACGTCGGCGGCGTTGTGCTGATCGATCTCGGTTGTGAGAAGACGAACCTCGCGCAGGTTGAAAAGTATCTGTTGAAGCGCGAGCGCGCGTTTGCGAAACCGGTCGCGAAGATCGGCATTCAGGAAGTCGGCGGCACGCAGGCGGCGATTCAACGCGGGCTTAAGGAAGTCGAGCAGATGTTGCCGCTGGTGAATGAAGTTGGGCGTGAAGAATGTTCGGTGAGTGAACTCGTGCTCGGTGTGAAGTGTGGCGGCTCTGATGGCTTCTCTGGTATCTCGGCGAATCCGTCGTTGGGACGCGCTGCGGATCTGCTGGTGCGTTCGGGTGGAGCGGTTTTGATAACGGAAGTGCCGGAGTTCTGCGGCGCGGAACACCTGCTTGCGTCGCGCGCGAAAGACGTGGAAACGGGGCGCGCGGTTTTTCGCATGGTCGATTGGTACAAGGAGTATGCGTCGAAGTTTGGCGCCGTGTTGAATAACAATCCGAGTCCGGGGAACGTCGCGGGCGGGCTGCTTAACATCACGATCAAATCGCTTGGCGCGATCGCGAAGGCCGGCACGACGCGCATTGAAGGCGTCATCGAATATGCAGAGACGCCGAAGCATCGCGGTTTGAACCTGATGCAGGGACCGGGATACGACCAGGAATCGACGCCGGGACTCGTCGCGGCCGGAGCTACAGTCGTGGTCTTCACGACCGGACGCGGTACGACGATCGGCAACGCGATCGCGCCCGTGATCAAGCTGGCGTCGAACACGCCCGTGTTCGAGCGCATGTCGAACGACTTGGACCTCTCTGCCGGCGGCGTGATCGACGGCGCCGAAACGATCGACGAAGTGGGCCAGCGCGTGTTCGAACACATCGTCGCCGTCGCGAACGGTCTTGAGGCGAAAGCGGAAACTCACAAACACCGCGAGTTTCAATTCTGGGCCGAACAAACCGTGTCGCTATAGCCCGGGCTAAAGCCCGGCGCGAATGAGACCCTCTGCGGAACGTTAGCGGCTGCGGCGGCCGCCGAGTTGGGCGGAGAGTTTTAGAGCGGTGGTCTGGACGATCTTGCCGAGTGAGGGGAGATGGTCGTCGTTGAGTTGGCTGACCGTTCCGCTCAGACCGATTGCCGCGACGACTTCACCGCTGGCCGAAAACACCGGAGCTGCGACACAACGCACGCCGATCGCGTGTTCTTCATCGTCGATTGCATAACCGCGGCGGCGAATGGCTGCGAGCTCTTCGAAGAGATGCGGCAGCGTCACGATC
>DASUPR010000067.1:0-4217 GCA_036281015.1 Pyrinomonadaceae bacterium | reverse complement strand
TTTAACGTCGATTTCGATCACTTTGCCGCGTGGCGCTCGTTCGTCAGTCTGAAACCAGAACCGCGAGCCTTCGTTGCCGACAAAGGTGTAGGCCGCGTCGAAGTCGTCGAGCAGTTTCACGACCGGCGCGTCTTTCGCTTTGAGATCTTTGAAGTAGACGCGGTTCTTGACGTCAGTGCCCTGGTAGATCGTCACGATCAGGTAGCTGCCGTCTTCTGTCACTGAAGCGCCGAAGAGCCAGTCTTTCTGATCGGGACGTTCGTAAACAAGAATATCTTCAGCCTGCGGCGTGCCGAGTCTGTGGTAGTAAACCTTCTGGAAATAGTTGGTGGCTTTCAGCGCGTCTGCTTTTGGTTCGTCGTAGCGGTTGTAGAAGAAGCCCTTGCCGTCGCGTGACCACGACACGCCGGAAAACTTCACCCACTTCAGATGATCTGAAAGATCTTTGCTGGTTTCGACGTCGCGAACTTTCCACTCCTGCCAGTCAGAACCGGACGCTGACAGACTGTAAGCGAGCAGTTTGCCGTCAGGACTTACCTGCAGACCAGAAACCGCGACTGTGCCATCGGGCGACAGCGTGTTCGGGTCGAGAATCATCTGCGGCTGCGCGTCGAGCGCCGTGACGGTGTAAAGAGCTGATTGGTTCTGCAAGCCGCTGTTGCGCGTGTAGAAGTAACGATTGCCCTCTTTGAACGGTACGCCGTACTTCTCGAAATTCCAAAGCTTTGTAAGTCGTTCGCGAATCGCTGTGCGCTGCGGAATCGCGTTGAGAAAAGCGAATGTCAGATTGTTTTGCGCCTCGACCCATTTGCGCGTTTCTTCGGAGTCGAGGTCTTCGAGCCAGCGATAAGGGTCAGCGACTTTTACACCATGGTAGTCGTCGACCTGATCGGCCTTTCTGGCCACCGGGTATTTGTTAGTCTGGGTCATAAATATGGCTGTTGTGATTAGGCACACGAGTACAAATCGGGTCAGTGGGTTAAATGGCATCACAAAGCTCCCTTCTGATTCTTGGAGACAACGCAGTGAGTTTAATCGGGAGAAGAGTATACAAAGGATTCTGATGCGCACAAAACAGTTGACAACTCTTCGAAGGATGCGCGAATCTAACCGAGCGCTCACCAAGCCCCCGGCGAGCATATTTTAGTCCGCAGCTCTCCCGGAGAAGCAATGAAAATCAGAATTCTGTTCGTCCTGACTGTCGCCCTATTCCTGTTTTCCACCGCACCAATTCAGGCTCAGGAGAATACTCCGGACCAGTCCGTACGGCCGCGAACCATCGCGCCGCCGGCAGTCAATCCGAATGTCCCGGTGCCGGGTGGCGCGCCGGCAGCCGCTGCGCCGGAAATACAAAAGGGCATGTCGCTGCCGCTGACTTACCTGACGCCGTCGATGATTCAGTCGCGCATCGGTGAAGCGCAGCGGATGCTGAAGACGCGTCCGATGGCGACGGCGTTGACCACTCCGTCCATCCAGTTTGTAACTGTCGCCGCGCTCGATCGCGACACCGCGAAAACTCATCTGATCACGATTTCCAAACAGACGTTTCTGACCAAAGGCGCGGAGATCAACACGGTCACTTCGTTGGGAACGAACGTTAACGTGCGCGTGCTGCGGGCGAATGGTGTTAACACCGCGTTGACGATCTTTACGCCAGGTGGACAGTCGCTCGTGCCGCTAACGGTTGAGTATCCGATCGAAAGAAACGGGCTGTTCCGCGAGATGGCGTATTACACGTCGGCGCATCCGGCGCTGCTTTCGAGTGACCTTGTGAGATCGGGACAGTCGTACGTGCGCAACATGCTGGATCTCGCGGCGACGCGTTTGCGCGATCGTGGTGTGGTGATCTCGCCGCAGATCATTGATGTCGCGGAGCGGCTGTGTTTAGTCGAGCACGTCGATCACGAACGGTTCCGCGCGGAGAACCGGCTGGCGCTTTACGAAGAGATCTATTCGTTGTTTGCGTTGAACGAGCTCGATACGTATCGCTTTGCGGTGAGCAGTGCGGGGGCGGGCGGCATGGTGCAGATGATTCCGTGGGCTTACAACCTCGTGCGCTCGCGTCATCCTGGAGTCGGTTTGATTCCGGATTTCGTGACGGGAATGCGCAACCACGCGAACGCGCTGCAGGCGATGTTGCTCTACATGCACGACACGTGGAACGACCTGACTGCGAACAGCGAAGTGCAGTACGCGCTGGGCGCGAAGATCGCGACGCCGGCGGAATTGCTCGCGGCTGGTTACAACTCCAACGCCGCCAAGCTGCCCGGCTACATCAAGCGCGGTGGCGACAACTGGCGCACCTTAATCCCGCGCGAGACACAGATGTATCTCGCGATCTACAAATCGTTCGAGGGTCTTGTGCCGCTAAAGACGCGCGCCGGCGCGCCGGCCGCTAAGTGACGGCTTCGCGGTAGGAGGGATCGGCGTATTGGAGTTTGTAGAGTTTCCAATAGAGGCCGCGCTCGGCTAACAATTCCTGATGCGTGCCCTGCTCGCGGATTTCGCCGTGGTGCAGGACGATGATCCGATCGGCGTTCTGAATCGTCGACAGACGGTGTGCGACGACGATCGATGTGCGGTCGCGCATTACGCGTTCGATCGCACGCTGGATCAGTTGCTCAGTTTCGGTGTCGATCGAACTCGTGGCTTCGTCGAGGATTAATAGTGCCGGATCGAACGCGAGCGCGCGCGCAAATGAGATGAGCTGCTTCTGCCCCACCGAAAGCCCGGCGCCGCGTTCGCGAACTTCCGCTTTGTAACCACCCTTCAAACGATTAATAAACCCATCGGCGTGAACTTCGCGCGCGGCCCACTGCACGCGGTCTTCAGTGATCTCCTCGCGGCCAAGACGAATGTTTCCTTCAACCGTGCCACTGAAGAGAAAAACTTCCTGCAACACGACCGCGAAATTCTGCCGCAACGCCTGCAAGTCCCAATCGCGCAGGTCAACGCCGTCCAACAATATGCGGCCCTTCTGAATATCGTAGAACCGCATCAACAGGTTCGTGATCGTCGTCTTACCCGAACCCGTGTGGCCCACGAGCGCGATCGACTGCCCCGGTTCAACCGTGAACGAAACGTCTTTCAAAACCCAGTCTTCGTCGTTGTAAGCAAACCAGACGTTCTGAAACTCGATGCGCCCGCGCGCGCGCTCCGCTTTCAACGGCTTCTCCGGCGGCAGAATCGCGATCGGCAGATCGAGCGTCTTGAAGATGCGGTGCGACGCGACGACCGCAGCTTGCAGCACGTTGTACTTGTCCGAGATGTCGCGGATCGGCTGAAACAGCGCCTGCGAATACTGAATAAACGCGACCAGCGCGCCGAGCGTCAGCGCGCCACTCATCACGCGATAGCCGCCGTACCAGATGATCAGCGCGATGCCGACGGCGCCGATGAGATCGACAAGCGGAAAGAACACGGCGTAGTAGAAGATGGTGTCGATGTTCGCGCGGCGATATTCGTTGTTGATGTTGTCGAACGTGTTCAGCGACTTGTTTTCAGCATTGAAGATCTGCACCGTTTGCGCGCCCGCGAAGTGCTCCTGGAGAAAGGCGTTGATGCGAGCGATGCGCGTGCGCACGAGATCGTAACCACGCCGCGCGCCACGGCGAAACCACGTCGTCGCCGCAAACAGCAGCGGCACCGTCAACAGCGTGACAAGCGTGAGTCTCACGTCCATCCACAACATCACGGAGATGATCGCAACGATCATCACGAGGTCGCCGAGCAAATCGGTTACGCCTGCGGTGAACAACTCATTGAGCGCATCGACGTCGCTTGTCAGCCGCGTCATGATTCGTCCGACAGGATTGCGATCGTAGTAAGCGACTTCCTGATGTTGCAGCTTGTCGTAAAGCTCTTTCCGCATGTCGAACATCACGTACTGTCCGACGCTGTTGAGAAAGATCGCCTGGTAGTAAGAGAAGATGAGCCGCAGCAGTTGCGAACCGAAGAACAAAGCGACTAGCAGATTGAGACCGTCGAGCTGGCGCGGCAGGATGTGCCAGTCGATCGCGTACTGCGTAAACTTCGGCTGCAGTATGCCGAGCAGGTTGAGCCCGAGCGTGAGCAAAAGCGCGGGGATGAGCAGGCGGATGTACGGCTTGAGATACCTGAGCAGCCGCCGCGCGACCTGAAAATCGTAAGTCTTCCCGATCGCCTCTTCTTCGTGAAACTGTTTTACTGCCGTTGACATCCGTGTTCTTAATTACGTC
>DASUPR010000066.1:0-4446 GCA_036281015.1 Pyrinomonadaceae bacterium | reverse complement strand
GATTACCTACATGCGTACTGACTCGACGCGCGTTTCCGACGCAGCGCTCGGTGAAGTGCGCGACTACATCCAGCAGCAATACGGCAATAACTACCTGCCCGAAAAAGCTGTTCACTACCGTTCGAAGAAAGACGCGCAGGACGCACACGAAGCGATCCGTCCGACGGAAGTCGCACGCACGCCCGAATCACTCGCGCAGTTTCTCAAACCGGAAGAACTAAAACTCTACCGTTTGATCTGGCAACGATTCGTAGCGTCGCAAATGACTGCGGCGATCTTCGACCAGACAACGATCGATATTAAGGCCGGACGTTTCATCTTCCGCGCCACCGGTTCGGTGCAGAAGTTTGACGGCTTCCTCAAGATCTACCAGGAAGGCCGCGACGAAAAGACCGAAGACGACGACGAGGCCGAACGCAGTCTGCCGCGCGTCGAAGAAGGCGAGCCTCTGAAGCTCAACTCGATCACGCCCGAACAGCATTTCACTGAGCCACCGCCGCGTTACACCGAAGCCACACTCGTGAAAGCGCTCGAAGAAAAAGGCATCGGCCGCCCGTCGACTTACGCCGCGATCATGTCGACGATCCAGGAACGCGAGTACGTTGAAAAGCTCCAGAGTCGTTTTCATCCGACCGCGCTCGGCAAGACCGTCAACGATCTGTTGATCGAAGGCGGCTTCGACGATCTCTTCAACGAGACGTACACGGCGCGCATGGAAGAAGAGCTCGACGAGATCGAGGACGGCAAGCTGGAGTGGACCAAGGCGCTGCGCGAGTTTTACAAAAAATTCGAAGGCGATCTGAAAGAGTTTCAGAATTACATCAAGGACATCAAAGAGAAGAACGTGCCGACCGACGAGGTGTGTTTGAAGTGCAGCACGCCCGGCATGGTCCAAAAGTGGGGCCGCTTTGGTCCGTATCTCAAATGTCTAAGCTGCGAAGCGACGCGCGACGCGGAACCGGCCGCTGGCGCAAATGCAGACGGCGCCGGAGCTAGCGCGGAAGCGGGTGCAAACGGTGAAGAAGCAGAACCGGAAACGTGCGAGCTGTGCGGCAAGCCGATGCAGTTGAAGCGCGGACGCTTTGGTCCATTCCTCGGTTGCACGGGTTATCCCGAGTGTCGCAACATCCGCAAGATCGGCAAGACCGGCGTGGCCGCGCCTGCGCCAGTGCCGCTCGACGAAAAGTGTCCCGTTGACGGCGCGCAACTCGTCAAACGTTTCGGACGTTTTGGTGAGTTCATCTCCTGTTCGAACTATCCGAAGTGCAAATATATCAAGCAGGAGACAGTCGGCGTTTCGTGTCCTCGCCCGGGTTGCAAAGGCGAGATCGTGGTGAAGAAGTCGAAACGCGGCAAAGCCTTCTACGGTTGTTCCGAATATCCAAACTGCAACATCGTGTACTGGGACAAGCCCGTCTCCGAAACGTGCCCGCAGTGCAACGCGCCCTTCCTTCTCGAAAAGACGACGAAGAAGCAGGGCACCTTCCGCTACTGCGCCGACGAAGCGTGCGGCTATCGATCCAACCAGCCTCTTGAGACTACCGAAAAACCGCGATCTGTGTTACACAGATGAAACGGAACCGCCAGGTAAGCTCAAACTGACATCGAGGAGATCCACCATGACCGTACGGCGCTATGCAGCAATAGTGCTGCTTTTGATCTTTGTCCTTTCACCGGCCACGCTGCTCGCGCAGACGCCCGCAGCCCAACCTCAAGGCGGCAACGCGCCGCAAACACCCGCGCCCGATCCAAACGATCCCATTCAACGCATCAAGGACGAAGGCATGAATCGTTCGCAGGTGATGCAGACGCTCAGCTACCTGAGCGATGTGATTGGTCCACGTTTGACCGCGTCGCCCGGCATGAAGCGAGCGAACGAGTGGACGCGCGATCAGTTGACGAAGTGGGGGTTGCAGAACGCGTACCTCGATCCGTTTGGACCGTTTGGCCGCGGCTGGACGCTGAAAAAGTTCTCCGCGCAGATCAGTGAGCCGACAGCGTTTCCGCTGATTGCTTATCCCAAGGCGTGGTCGCCCGGCACCAACGGCCCGATTACCACAGACGTCGTCTACGTCGATGCCCGCACGGAAGCCGATCTCCAAAAGTTTGCCGGCAAACTCAAAGGCAAGATCGTGTTGACTTCGCTAATGCGCGACGTGCCCGCTCATTTTGAAGCGCTCGGCACGCGCCTGAACGAAAAGGAACTGCTGACACTGGCCGACGCGCCTGAACCACGACAAGGTGGCGGACGCGGTAACTTCGGCGGCGGCAACAACGCCTTCCGCGCGGTGCAACAGTTCAATAACGCGAAGATGCGCTTCTTCGATCAAGAAGGCGCGGCGATGTTGATCGATCCGGGTCGCGGCGACGGCGGCACGATCTTCGTCGGCGCAGCTTCCATCGTTCCGCCGGTGCAGGATCCGAATGCGGCGCCGCCGACCGGACGTGGGATGGGACCTTACGACAAGAGCAATCCGAAAGTTATTCCGCAACTCGTGCTCGCAGTCGAACACTACAATCGCATCATCCGCATGCTTCAGGCCGGCGAGGCCGTGAAGATGACGGTCGATCTCGGCGTCGCGTGGCAGGAAGCGGATCTGATGGGATACAACACGATCGCGGAGATTCCCGGCACCGATCTCAAAGACGAGGTCGTGATGCTCGGCGGTCACCTGGATTCATGGCACTCCGGCACCGGCGCGACCGACAACGCCGCCGGTGTTTCAGTGGCGATGGAAGCCGTGCGCATCATTCAAGCGCTCGGTTTGAAACCGCGACGCACGATTCGGATCGCGTTGTGGAGCGGTGAAGAGCAGGGACTGCTCGGTTCGCGTGCTTACGTTGCCGAGCACTTCGGCAGTCTGCAAACGCCACCCGCAACAACTTCCGCCGTGCCGGCAACCGGCGGCGCGAGCACTAACGCGATGGGCGGCGGCGCAGGTAACGGTAACGGCAACGGAGCCACCGCGCAGCAGGTTGGACCAGTGCTCGTGAAGAAACCGGCTTACGACAAGTTCAGCGCTTACTTCAATCTCGACAACGGCACCGGCAAGATTCGCGGCGTCTATCTGCAAGGCAACGAAGGCGTGCGCGGCATCTTCCGTCAATGGCTCACGCCGTTCAGAGACCTCGGCGCGTCGACGTTGTCGATCTCAAACACTGGCGGCACCGATCACCTCGCATTCGACGGGATTGGTCTTCCGGGATTTCAGTTCATTCAGGATGAGATTGAATACGACACGCGCACGCACCACTCGAACCAGGACACGTTCGATCGCATTCAAGCGGACGACATGAAGCAGGCGGCGACGATCATGGCGGCGTTTGTTTACCAGACCGCCATGCGCGACGAGAAGCTGCCGCGCAAACCGGCGCCGGGATCAAGATAGTTTGTTCAGTGTAACGGGATGGCCCTCGTGGTTCAGTATGAGCCCGAGGGTCTTTCCGTTTTCAGCGTTGAACGTGATGGTCGCGCCGGCCATCACGACGGGCGTGAAAACGTGCTGGTCCAACGGCCACAAGCTCATCGTTTGCTCGCCGGCCGGCGTGAAGAACAACCGCCCATTTTTCACGGTGACTTCGGCGGCCGAGCCGTGGTCGCTTTTATACGAACCGGCATAAGATTCGAGCGTCGCGAGGTCGACTTGAGGCAACGGCTGCGCGCCGGCGGCAGTCAGCATCTCGACGATCTGGGGCGTGCTTTTCTCTGTTGCTGAAGCGAAAGCGAGCGCGACGTTGAGTGTCCGAGACTTCACGGCGCCGGTGTCGAGCGCCTTGCGCACGCGTTCGGCCTCACCATCGTAAATCCCGCCCATGAGCATCGAGTGCAAGCTCTCCTGACCAAACGTGATCCAGAAACGATTCAGATCGCGAATGATCAGTTCGTACATGCCGTAAAACCTGTCGCATGGCGCGTCGATCACGTCGACTCGATCTTTCACACTCTCGTAAATCTCGTCGACGTTGTCGGTGTAGACGTAAAGATCGACTTCGCGCCGGCCCTTGTCGCTGGGCTCGCCGTCGGTATTGAACATCACTCGCGACTCGCCAAACGACATGATCGCAAAACTGAAGTTGTCACCTGTTCCGTCGCCGTAGGTTGCGACGACTTCGAAACCGATGCTCTTGTACCACTCGACAGTCGCGCGCACGTCCGGGACGTGGACCATCGGAGTTACTCTCTTCTCCACACGTTTTACCTCCAGGAAGTTTGCGGGAGTTGATTGTGCTAGAATTCGCGGCCGATGCCAACATCCCGCCTGCTTTCACTCGACGTGTTTCGTGGAATCACGATCGCCGGCATGGTGCTCGTCAATAATCCCGGTACGTGGGAACACATCTACTGGCCGCTGCAGCATGCGCAGTGGCACGGGTGGACGCCGACCGATCTCGTGTTTCCGTTTTTCCTTTTTATCGTCGGCGTGTCGATCGCGCTCGCGCTCGGCA
>DASUPR010000065.1:0-6375 GCA_036281015.1 Pyrinomonadaceae bacterium | reverse complement strand
TGGTTGCGCTTTGGGTCGTGCTGGCGCTGAATTGTCCGAGCGCCGGAATCGCTCTCACCAGCAGGGCGGCAAGTCTTCATCGATTGAAGAACCGAATCACCTTTCCGCAGGCTGCCGACTTCGATTCGCGCGTTACGCTCGACGCTTTGCTCCAGCCCGGCGACGACACTAATCGCTGGTCAACCGATCGCGCGGCTAGAGTTCAGGGATTCGTCGTCGATGTCGCCTACGCTCGCCCTGAAGCGACAAATTGCTTCAACCCCTGCGGCCGCGACATCCACATTCTGATCGCGAAACACAAGGAGGCTGGCAAGAACGAACAGGTGGTGCTCGAGGTCACGCCGAACTTGCGCGCGTGGGCTGCGACTCAGGGGATTGACTGGTCTGAAGAAACGCTGCACGCGCAGCTAGTGGGCCACTGGGTTGAATTCGAAGGCTGGTTATATTTCGACGTGGGCCACACCTCAGAATCCGAAAACATATCCCCCTCCAACCCCGAAAACTGGCGCGCCACCGCCTGGGAGATACACCCAATCACGAAAATCACGGTGGTTAGATAACGGCTTAAGGTGACTACTCGTTGTCCAACAACCTCGTAGTGTTCTCGGTGACACTCGGCGGTTGGGCCAATTCGTTGGTTCTTACCTGGCGGCCGATGGAGGGCGCCGGCATTTCGCCTGCCGCGGGTAGCGAGCCGCGCGCGGAGGAGCCCAGGACTGATGTTTGAGCCGCTTGACCCGGCAGGGACACTTGGTTCGTGATGGGAGCGGTGTTGTCGCTGAAGAGACGTGCGTAGAGCATCATCACGAGCGCGATGAAAAAGACGGTGAACGGCACGACCATCGGGCCAGCTTCCTCGACCGCAATACTGAAGACGAGGAAAACGGGGAACAGCACGCCGCTGAAGAACATCAGCTTGGCCGCGCGCCGGATTCCTTTACGCCGTGGCGACAACGCCTCGCTGTCTTCCGGCCGCTTGGCAGGCACCACGTGACCACCCGCAAGCCACTCCGCCAACCCGCTCAGCGCGAGCCCGCACCGGGAACAAAACTTCATCTCTTCCGAGATCTGCTGCTGACCACAATTAGGACAATGCATAAGCTCTAAAGTTGAAAGGGATTGTAGCCGAACCGAGAAGAGTACGGTAATTTCAAATCAGAAGTTCGGAAAGCCAGAGGAAGAGGCGCCAGATTGGCCAAGTGGTTGAGGCGGTTGTGGAGGGAAGGTGGAAGTGGATGGTTAGTTCGTGTTGGAGGGGGTCGCGTTGTTGGGAGGTGATTTTGATGAGGGCGGTTGGGATTAGGGTGTTGGCGTTGTAGACGCTCAGCGTTGGAAGGTGGTTGTTGCGAAAGGTTAGTTGGTAATCGTCGGAGGTGCTGAAATTTGTGTCGGCAGAGAGGGCGAGGATGATTGCCGAGTCGCCGGTTTTTAGTTCGGCTCGGGAGGGGAAGGCTACCGAAGTGAGAGTGAGTGGAAGAGGGCGGTTGTCGAGTTCGAGAGCGAGATCGTCGAGGACGCGTTGGGCGTAGGCGCGCTGTTCGGCTGGGGAAGTTTGGCCGTTGCGATCGAGATCGATTAAGGCGTAGATGCGATCGGCGACGTCCACGCCGGGAGTCAGGCGCAGTTCGATCCGGACGCCCGTTGGTGTTAGGTTGATTTGAGCGGCTTGCAGGTATTCGTCGAGCCTGTGTGCCGCGGCGCTTTGCGGGAGAAGAATTAGAAGAATCAAAAGAAAGAACGATTTCATTTCTTTACCAGGCGGGCGCCGTAGTCGTTGGTTGGGTCGCGATAGATTGTGTGAATGTGATTGATGTCGAGGCCGCTGCCTCGCATGCGTTGTGGGGAGTATTCGATCCAGAGCGTTGGGCCTTGAATGCGAAAGTACGCAGGGCTGCCGTTGGTAGTTGGACCACTCCAGGCGAACCACGTTTCCCCCAGGTTGGCTTTGACCTCCGCCAGCTTCACACCCGCCGCTTCGTCGTTCAGAATACCGACCCACTCGTTGACAATATCCAGCAGCTTCTCTTTCTGCGCGTCATTAAATAACGAAACTTTGATGCCCTCGGGTTGGACCATCTTGCCATCCTGTCCAGCGCCGAGCACGAGATCGTTCACTTGATACGACAGGATCGCCTGTTTTTGTTGTTCTGCATCGAGGGAATTGATTAGTGCGAAGCCCTTGTCGTTCTCTCGACCAAGCGGGCGCACGGTTTCGCTGTTCAGTTTGTAGATCGCCGGCTGGGCCGCAGGCAGACTCGGCGTCAGCACGTTCGCTTTGCCGACGATCGTGACGTTCATTGCGAGGTGATGGCCGCCGAACTGAATCATCCACGGATCGGTGAGCGACGGCGTGCCGAGCAAAGCGATGTAGTAGTGGTCGCGGCCAAACTGCGGATCGAAACCACGACGAGGAGCACCAGCACTTCCTTCTTCAGAGTTCTTCAATACCTCGTCGCCTTCCATGATCTCTTTCACTTTTTGCAGACCGCGTTGACTCAACGCCGTGGCCAGCAACGCAAACACAGCATCGCGTTGCCTGGCGTTCAGATCGCCGAGCCGCAGTCCGTTGCGCGGATAGATGCCCGGCGGGAAGTTGGACCATTTACTTTTCTGATCGCTGTCGAAAGGAAAACTCACTTTCGTGCGGCCCGCGTCATCGAGCGTCGCAAGAAACGCTTGCGCCGCCGCGACAGTCTTGCCGGTGACGTCTGACGGGGAAGCCGGATGGACCGGCAACGGCGCCGCAGGTGTTGTCGCCACTCGCTTCGTCTGTTGCTTGGCCGCCAGCCACATCCATCCGGCTGTTACAACGACGGGGAAACACAGCGCGGCGATCAGGAATTTTCGCTTCATGATTGGTTCTCCAGCGCAGGCACAAAATACGCATTGTGTCGGAGAAGTAAGCGCTTTTTGTTACAAGTTTATCGGCGGATTAAACGACGCGTTTTCGAAGTGTTCGCGGCGCGGAAAGTGAAACAACTCGCCGAGCGCCGCGATGATGAACAGCGCATAGAAGTAAGGGTCGCTCGTAATGAAGAAATCGAGCAGCCCGAGCAGCGCCGCTACTTCGCTCATCGCCCACGCGACTATATATCCTTGTTGGACCTGTTGAACCTGCCGCTGTTCTATGGCTCGACTGACCAGCTTACTCTTGACCACAAAAGAAACCAGCTCGGTTGAAACTCCGGCCGCGAGCAGGGCTAAAGACAACGTGTTGTTGGGCTCGAGGTTTTCCGGCCGCGTCGCAACACGCGTAAGGAAGTAAAACAAGCCGACGTTCACGAGCAGGGCCAGCCAAAGGGTACGCACGGTACGCATCCTTTGCTCGATGTTGATCTGCGCATCGTTAGGATCTGTTTGTCGAGAGTTCATGTGTTCACACGCTTTAAACTTCTTTTGGGAAAGTCAGCACTCGTGACCTTTTACGCCACGGCAGCGATTGGTGCAAGAAGAAACGATCACACTTTCGAAGAGTTTATGTGGCAGCACGCTGCTACACTCGGACCATGCCAATCGACCCGAAGCCCAACGAACCAGAGACGCCGCGACAGGGCGGCGACGCTATGAGTGAGGCGGAAATAGACTACAACGTCATGGCAAGTTTTCCTGCAAGCGATCCACCGTCATGGACGCTCGGTGTCAGACCGCACAAAACTCGTAGCGAAGAATTTGAGGGAGAGAAGCTGTCGCCGTCCGACCCTTCCCATCAAAACCAACCGCTGGATTGATCGGGCAGGGGGTCGCGGCGGTGACGAGGTAATCGCTATGCACTGGGTTGAGCAGATAATCGGGGCGCTGTTGATGCTGCTCATACTGCTCGACGTGTTCCTCACGGTCCTGTACGCACGCGCCGATGCCGGCATCCTTAGCCATCGAGTTGCTCTCCTCGTGTGGTGGTTATTCAAAACGATTTCGAAACCTTTTGAACACCATCGCGCTGTGATCCTTTCGTTCTGTGGACCAGCCGTTCTCGTAGCGCTCATTGTGGTGTGGGCTTCCGGACTCACACTTGCCGCGGCGCTGATCATTCACCCCGAACTCGGCACGGGAGTGCGCGCGACGAGCGGAGACACGGGCCGCGACTTCATCACCGCGCTGTACGTCGGAGGCAGTAGTGTCTCGATAGTTGGCGTGAGCGACTTCACGCCTCACACAGCGAAAATGCAGATGATCTTTCTCTTCAACTCGCTGGTCGGAATGTCGGTCACGTTTTTGACGTTGACCTACCTGATGCAGGTCTACACGGCTTTGAGTCGTCGAAACATACTTGGTCTGAATGTTCATCTCGCATCTGCGGAGACGGGTGATGGCGCCGAGCTGATCGCACATCTCGGGGCGGAAGGAAAGTTTGAGCCGGGTTACACGACTCTATCAACGCTGGCGACGGAGATGGCGAAGGCAAAGGAGTCGCACCACTTCTACCCGGTGTTGGTCTATTTCCGTTTTCGCGAACCGTTTTATTCCGTCTCTCGCTTCACGCTCGTGTCTCTCGACGCCGTGACGCTCATCAAGAGCGCGCTTCACGACAGGGAATATCGTTGGTTGAAAAATTCCGGCGCGGTTGAGCAACTGTGGGACGGCGCGACGATGTTATTGGAAACTATTGCGAGAACGTTTATGCCGAGCGAGACGCGCAGCTCACCGCATGCGCCTGATGAAGATACGTGCGAGTTGTGGCGCCGCCGCTATTTCGCGGCGTTGCGCACGCTGCGCCAGGCTGGTATTAAAACCGTCGATGATGAACAGGCGGGAGCGGAGTTCTATGTGCACTTGCGGCGGCAGTGGAATGACTACATAACTCACATGGGACCGATGATGGCGTATACGACCGAAGACGTCGATCCGGTTGGCTACCGCACGGAGATTGCTGATGAGCGGCAACCGTTTGGACGAAAGGCGTCACATAGTCTGCCGCTTCAGCCACACTCGTAACGTCGGGTGAAAACATGAAAGAGCTCAATAACGCGCCGACAGTAAGGACCACGCTGTTGCCTTCAGGAAGGGCGATTCCGGTTCTTGGGCAGGGAACATGGCGAATGGGTGAAGATCCTTCGCGGCGCCAGGCGGATGTCGCGGCGTTGCGATACGGTTTGGACCTCGGCATGAACCTGATCGACACCGCGGAGATGTATGGCGAAGGTGGCGCGGAAGAGGTCGTCGGCGAAGCGATTGCCGATCGGCGTGAGGACGTGTTTGTGGTGAGCAAAGTGTATCCGCACAACGCGACGCGTCGCGGCGCGATCGAGGCGTGTGAAAGAAGTCTGCGCCGGTTGAAGACTGATTACATAGACCTGTACCTGTTGCACTGGCGCGGCGACGTGTCGCTTGCGGAAACGGGTGAAGCGTTTCAGCAGTTGAAAGAGACGGGCAAGATACTCGAACACGGCGTGAGCAACTTCGATGTTTCAGACATGGAAGAATGGATTGCGTTGCCGGGAGATGCCGTCGCGACGAATCAGGTGTTGTACAACCTCGCGTCTCGCGGGATTGAATGGGAACTGATTCCGTGGAGCCGGGACCGGCGCATTCCGATCATGGCGTACTCGCCGGTGGCGCCGAACGCACAAATGCAGAAGCGGATGTTCAATGACCGCAACGTGAAGTCGATTGCGCAAGAACACGGCGCGACTCCCGCGCAGATCGCGCTCGCGTGGGTGCTTCGAGAGCGTGACATCATTGCGATTCCGAAAGCCAGTCAGCGGCAACACATTCGCGAAAACCGCGAGGCAATCGATATTCAGCTTACCAAAGAAGATCTGGCAAAACTGGACCAATCCTTCCCGCCGCCGACGCGCAAAATCCCACTCGAAACGCTGTAAGTAGGTCAGTTTAGAGTTCAAGCAATTGGGGCAAAGCCCGAACCAAGGGCAAAGCCCAAGGTCCACTTTATGACTGCCGGCGAGGCAGAGCCTCGCCTCACATCCGGCGGCTGAGCCGAAGTAAAAAGGGTCTTAAGGGCCTAAGTACGGAGGACAAAGCGAGTTCAAGCTTTAGCTTGTCTGCCAGAAAAAGACAACAACTTCCCCCTTGAAGACGCTTCAGCAGCCTAAAGGCTGAACTCTGAACCTCTCCGTTTGGGAACTCACGCACTACTGGGTGTGGCTAGCACGGTTGTGCTGACGAATGCGCGCCGCTAGCATGCGGCGCGAGTTAAAAAATGCACCGTTACGTCACCCACAAATCGATCGCCTGTTTCGTCGTTTTCATTACTACGGCGTTTGTTTCTATCGGCGTGTTTAGTGTGATTCAGCGAGTACCGCGTCACACCTGCGTGGGACTCGTTCACGTGGCGCCACGTGAACCGGCAGTGAAGGTTGATTCCGAACCCGCTGCGCAGCGAGAAGAACCGCAACAGCTCTTCGATATCTTTGGTGA
>DASUPR010000064.1:0-11525 GCA_036281015.1 Pyrinomonadaceae bacterium | reverse complement strand
GCGTTGGCGTCATACTCGCACGAAACCACGCGGTGAGGCACGCAGCAACGATATCGAGCGTGCCCGCAATCAACCCGCCCCAGAAGATGGCTTTGAAAGGACTGTTCATGTGTCTCGCGTTTGCAGTTTGTGGTGGAACGCACTCACCACTTTGAGAAACCGTTGAAACGGTTCTCAACGACCCGCTGAAACTCCCGCTGAAACTTTTGATCACTCTGCGTCCGGGAGTGTGTAGTCGAATTCGTAAGAGTGCTTGCCGCCGGGGGCGATGATGATGTTCATGCGCCCGGTCAGGCCGAGCAGTTGGTCCGTCCCGGTGTCGGGAATGACCGTAATCGTAAGCTCTCCGGCGCCGCGTGTCATCGTTCCGCTGTGTTGAAGATAGAAACTACCGCGACGTCCGTGCAATGTTCCGGTCACCTTTTCGATCGCAACGTAACCAGCCGAGTCTTTCACACTGCCGCTGCTCGCCATCAACATCTGCCCCTTGCTTGTGCCCGCCAGGTCGCCGTGGAACTCTTTGTCGATCGTCATCCCTCCAACAGGCGCGTCCGCACCCATGTCTTTTGGCGCCAGTTTTACGTCAAAGGCCCCACTCGCTCGCTTGCTCATACGCGTTCCTTTCTTAACCTCCGCTTGCTGCATTCGCGCCTGAACGGCGTTCTGGACAACAAAGGCACTCACAAACAAAACTAAAACGATTCTCACTCGGTTCATCAAAGACTCCTTCAGCCGCTAAGCAGCTCCACTATCTCTCGCAACACCTGCTTCGCCTCCGGCATCGGCCCCAACATCCAATCATGGACCATCTGATCGTACTCACGATAATCGATCGTCACGCCTTCCGCCGCCGCACGCTCGCGCAGCTTTCGACAATCAGGAAACAATATGTCACGCGTGCCGATAAACACTGTCACCGGCGCCAGGTTCTTGAAACTCCCATACACCGGACTCACCAGATAACTCTTCAGATCCACGTCACGCGCGTACGCCGCGCCCGCATACTTCAACCCGTCAACCCCCAAGAACGGATCGATCTTGTCGAGCGCCGCAATCTCCGGATTCGAAAGCCCCACGTCGAGCCACGGCGAAAGCAACACGACATTCCCCGGCTGCGGCAAACCATCTTCACGTAAACCGCTGCGCCAACGCCAGACTAATTCCGCCACCAGACGAATCACCCATCAACGTGACGTTCGCCGCGCCCGATTCACGAGCAAGCTCCGAATAAAGCGGCAACAAAAACTCAAACACATCATGAACGCAAAACTCAGGCGCGTGCGGGTAGTTCGGCGCAGTCACGGTGCACCGGAGCGCGTCCACAAGCTTCGACATGAACGCCCAGTGCTGCGAAGCAAAACTGTTAACGTACGCGCCACCGTGAAAGTAAATGATCTGCTTGCCGCAGGCATTCTCTTTCGGCGCAATGGTCCACACGAGATGCCCATTCACGCTGCGTTTGGTGATGCTGTGTTTACGGTGCAGACGCCGCGATGGTTCAGTGTAAGTGCGTTCGTTGTTCTCGACACGCTGCCGCATCCGGTTCACCGTTCGCTTCGAGCGTATGAGGTGGAGCAGAACGACGATGACCTTGCTTTGCAGACTCGGCATCCGCGGCGCTACCTGTACCAGGAAACGATCGAATAACGTTCGCCGTGTGTCACCGGCGTGATCTCGTGCGTAGTCTCGGCACGAAACGCGACGAGCATGCCGGGCTCGCCAATCATGTGAAACCTCGAATTAGTACGATAATCACTGAACACCAGCGAACCGCCACAATGCGCACCGGGCTGCGGCGAGTCAGCTTCGCGACTCAGAAAGATCACTGTCGAAACGAGCCGGCGCTCCGTGTCGAGCCGCGTCATACCCGTATTGCCATCCTGATGCGCGACGAAAAAATCACCTTCGCGGTAATGCAGAAACTGCGGGTCTTCGCACTCACTCAACGCAACACTAAAATGTTTCTCGACGAGCTCCTTAACGCCCAACAAGCGACTCACGATCGTTTCAACAGTCGCGACAGAAGGACGAATGCGCAGTGTGCGCCGAACACTCTGCTCCACAGAACCCGAGGTGTTCTTCCCGTAAACCGTCGCCGCATCACCTTGCGCGGCGCTCATCTCAGCCACGACATGGCGGCAAGCATCCGGCTCGAGGAATTGTTTAGCGATGAAAAGGTGAGGCCAAGTGGCGGGCGCCGGGTCCGCCATTCAGTTTCCCGCACTCACAGCCGGAGTTTGAAAACGCTCGGCAGCACGCGCACGCGCCTTCGCAGCTTCAGTCTCGCGATCGCGCGGCGGCGAATTGGTCACGAGCGACTCGAGCAGCTCCTGCGCCGCGTTAGTCACTTTCTCAACCGCGCGATTAAATGCGGCCTCATTTGTCTTCGACGGCTTCGTAAAACCGCTCAGCTTGCGCACGAATTGAATCGCGGACGCGCGAATCTCCTCTTCAGTTGCCGGTGGTTCGAAGTTATGCAGCGTTTTGATATTTCGACACATGATTACTCTTTCCTTACAAGACCGGTAAACCCAGCCACTCCCAACGTGATTAATGCCCAACCCAGAAAAATGTGACTCCAGTAGTAGTATTGTATCCAGCGCCCCGCTCCAACGCCCGTCGGCACCCACAGCTCTTCCTGATGCAGATTAATAATCGGCAGAAACGAATCGACTGAATAGCCGATCGCGCTAAACTGGCCCACAGTTTTCGTGTCCGGCTTTGGAGCTACAAGATGTCCGGACCTGTAACCCGCATTGAAAATCACCGCACCCAGAATTACAAACAACAGCGCCCACAGGAACGTGCGATGTGAACGGTAACCAAAACCGATCGTAACCTGGAGTATCCAACTCCAAATCCATCCGGACTTACTAAACCCGCCCTGTTCCCGACGCGCTTTGTGCATCTCGATCAGCACGTCTCGCGCATTATCCTCGTAGCCGCTTTTTCGCAAAATGTCGGCAAGCTGGCGGTGCGGCTGTAAAGTGAATTCATCCGGCGCCTGACGTTTCAGATATTCAAGATGTGACTTGAGCCAGATTTTGCGCCTGCGAGTATCCAGCGGCACACTGGCGATCGCGTCGTACTGAAACCCATCAAGCACCAACTTCCCCGCAGCGGGCCAACTCTGTTCGTCGTCTTCAAGCTGCCCAACTTTCAGATGCGACAAGTTCAACGCAGTGGTTGGCGTCAATATTACGTTCTTCCATTGCAGCGTGCCGGCGATATTTGCGTTCTGCAATTTCAAACCGTTCGCGGCTGTTCCCTGAAACTCAGCGCCACTAAAACTGAGCCCGCCCGCGATAGTCGCTCCGAAGAAGTTCACCTCGCCATCAGTCTTAAAACCTGCGCGGCACAAAACAGCACCCTTGACATGACTGAACTGACACGACAGCGACTGCCTCCCCGCGTTGTAGAATTCGCCACCAATAAACACGAGATTTGCGCCGACGTTTACACCGTTCAAACTCACTTCACGATGAGATTTGAAACCATGACTGAGAAAAACATAGCCACCAACGCTGCTGCCGTTGAACGTAAACGCAGTTTCCGGCAACTTGCCGAATTGTTTTTCAGCCTTCGCGCGTATGTCAGCATTCGGCGCCGCAGATCCGAAAGTGCTGCCATTGCAATCCAAGTCACCACTAATGGAAGAGTTCAAGAGAACAACCGAACCTTCCGACTTAAACCCGCCACGCAGGAACAAACTCCCTTTCAACTCCAAACGATCGGCAACCAGGTACGGACATTCGCAACCACTAAACTTCATCGACCGTGAACGCGTGTCGCGCATGATCAAACCGATGGTTATCACGGCCTCAGTGCAATCAAACCCGCTGGTTAGATTCGCATCCACAAGACTGACGATGCCATGCGCCTTCGCCTTACGCATGACGAGCTGACCACCGACGTGGAGCCGATCGGCCCAGAAAATCACGTTGGGTTGCAAAGGATACGGCACGACCGGCACGGGTGAAGACGTCGGCTCTCCGAAGTGCGCGTTGACGCATTCCAGGTCTCCACGAATGAAAGCGCCCGTGAGCACCACTGGACCATGAGATCGGAAACCGTAACGAAGGAACAGACTGCCGTCTACGGTAAGCCCCCACCCCATAAAATTGCCGCACACTGTTCCGCTGAGATCCAGTTTGGGCACGCGAGTATCAGCAATACTTACACCATCCGGAATCGCACAATTCAGGAAGACCAGCGACAAACCGATGGTGAGTCCGGAGAGGTCCATCTCCCCCTCGAACCTTGCATGAGCAATGAGTATTCGTGGCGAGTTAATGGCGGCGAGAGCACTTTTGTCGGCACACAACCATCGAACGATCGAACTCCTAATCGCCCGATCCTGTTCCCACTCAGATGCCTTGTTCGGATCGTTCTGCTGTTCGTCTGCTGAACCACACTGAGCCGCACCGCCGGTCAGCAGCGAATCCAACAATTTCTGTTCAGCGGCCGTTAATGGACCAAACTTATCCGTAGCGAGTTGTTGTAGGGGCAACATGAGGATCTCCGGGGGAGCAAAACTCGAGATCGGAAAATCATTCTTTGTCTTTGTCTTTGTCTTTGTCTTTCTCTTTCTCTTTCTTAGAAGCGCGATTAGCCTCGCGGGTCTCAATCACGCCGGCCAGCGCCAGCACAATCACCGTGACCACAGCAGTGATCAGCGCGATGCCGATCGTGCCCACGCCGCACGCGATGCCGATCGCAGCGGTCAGCCACAGCCCCGCGGCGGTAGTCAGTCCCTGAATGTCGCGCTCCTCATTCAACTTGAGAATCGAGCCGGCGCCGATGAAGCCAATGCCCGTAACGATCCCCTGAATCACGCGCGACTGCGCGTCGTATTGCATCCCCATGCCGGCACACGCCAAAACCACGACCGCAGTGGCCAGGGACACCAGCATGTGCGTACGCACACCCGCGGGCTTTCCTGCTTGTTCGCGTTGCATGCCCACAATGCCGCCGAGCACGACAGCAACGATGATCCGCAGCAACACCTGCGCAGCCCGGCCAGGCGAATCCAAACCCAACGTCAACTCTTCCCACAACAGTTCCATGCGAAATGTCCCCTTTTGTCACTCAACCAACCGAAAAACTAAACTTCTTCTCTGTGTGTTCTCTGTGTTCTCTGTGGTTCAATACTGCTACAAAATAACCACAGAGCCACAGGAAAGAGTTCGCACTCGTTTGGCTCATATCAACCTGGACAGCAGCGCGGCAGTTTCTCTGCACATTCGCAACGAATCGTACTTCTCTTTGACACGTGTGCTGTTTTCTAGTCCGATGTGTGCCGCCAGCTCGGGATTCTTTCCCAGTTTCAACAAAACCTCGGCGAGCGAATCAGCGTCGCCAACCGGAGCAAGAAACTGTGTTCCACCGGAACCAACCACGTCGCGAATTCCCTTGATGTCGCTGCCGGCGATCGGAAGACCAGCAGCCATGCTTTCCAACACCGCGTTTGGACAACCTTCGGAACGCGAACTAAAGACACTGACATCCGCTGCGCTCAGCAATCCGCGCACGTCTGCAACTGGACCAGCAAAGCGCACGTTGTCGCCGAGCTGCAACTCGCTCGCGAGTGACGCCAGCGATTCGTACGCGCCATCATGCCGGCCCGCCAGGACCAACAACGCCGATCGTCCGTTAGCGGCGAACTCGTTCACCACCTTGCGCCATGCGCGTAACAAGGTCGCGTGGTCCTTGTTCAAGTGCAAATTCGCAACCATGCACGCGACGAACGCTCGCTCGTCAACGGCCAAACGCTCGCGCCACGCGCTTCGGTCCATCTCCGCGGCAACGGTCTCAACTCCATTCGGAATCACCGTCACCTTCGTTGCGTCAACGCCGGGTTTTTCGATCAGAAACTTCGCGCCCGCTTCGCAGTTTGAAACAAAATGTGGCGTCGTTTGCGCTGCCTGACGCGCAAAATATGAATCAAACGCCCCGATCCCTTCGTCACGCTGGTTCCAAACACAACTGCGTGCTCCGGTCCGTTTCCAGATGAGACCGCAAACGACATTGGGCCAAAACGTGTAAGGAAGAATCAGGTCAGGTTTCGCTTCGCGCAAACTGCGGCAAACCCGGACAAGAGCGCGCCGCTGGTTCGACGCGGTTTCGTTGAAAGGATACGGAATGACGCGCCATGCAAGTCCGTGCCGGTCGCAAATCTCAGCGACGGGCCCGGACTTGTTGAATCCCCAAACTTCTACGTGGGCCTCTTCGTGCTCGGATAAATATCTCGCCAGAATCAACGCCTGGCGTTCAGCGCCGCCGAGTTCGAGATTGCCCAGAACAAAAATGATCCGGCGGCTGTTGAGCATCGGGCATCAGCGTACAGTGAAATCGGCGAGTTGCGTGGCGCTTGTTCCCGCGACGCCGTCGGTGATCGTGACCTTCAGATCGTACCGGCCGGGCGCGAGCGTTTTCAGCGTGAGCTCTTCGCCAAACGGAATTCTTTGCGGGTCTGGTCCACCGTTGTTGAGCTTGCGTTGCGGCGAACTCAGAATCGCACGTCCATCGCGCAGCACGTGAGTTTGCACGGTCAAATTCGGATTGCCGCCGGCGTCACGTTTCGCGTTGTAAACAAAAATCCAGTAACCAAGCGGCGCAGTGCGCGGAAAACTGTGGTCCACACTCAACTGTATTTGCGGGCTGGTAGCTTTGTTATCTTCAATCACCTGGCCGCCGAGCAAAAGACTGCTCAAGGTGAGCTGGTTACGGGTCAAATCCGGAATGACTATCCACTCTGTCGCACTACCAACACGACCCGATTTCTCATCACGCGCAGCCACACGAAACTGATAAATCCCGGGCGTCAACGGCGTGTGATGGTTGTAGAAGATGCCGCCCTCGCGGTCGTTCGCCTTGCGCGGATTAATGTTCAACTGATTGCGAAAACTGCCCGCAACCTTGCCTTTGTCGTTGAGCACCACACCCGCGAGCCGGATCGTCGCCTGCTGTTTTCCATCGTCGCCATACGTCAAGCCGTTGCCCGAGATCTCCATCGAAGATGTTACAACCAAACCATTCGCCGGCGTGTTGAGGTAAGTCAAAGACAAAAGCACGGGCAAACCATTTGTCGGGAAAGTGTCCGTCAACGCATCGCGGATCTCGGTCTCCGGCGTCTTTGCTTTCGCGGGTTTTGCTTCGGCGGAAGCCGCAGCCGGTTTTGGTCCATCGACGTAACCACGCGGCGCGCGGACCGTCAGTTCCGGCTGACCGACAACGCTGATCTTGACGTGACGAAACTTCGCTGCCTTTTCTTCGTCCTTCTCCGGCCGCCACGCCACGAGGTAATAATTCGACGTCTCGTCGAGAACGTTGCTCACCCACTTGTCGAAAAAGTTGGTGCCGCGAAGCGCGCGCCCGCCGGTCTGCGCCGCAAGTGCACTCAGCGCATCCTGGTAAGTTTCGAGTTCACCGATAGAAGCAACGTCTATCCGGCCGACGGGATCGAGCGGCCGATTATTGCCCGGATCGAGAAAGCTGCTGTTGACGAGCCCTCGCGCGTGAATCGTGTAGACCACTACACCCGCACGCTGCGCGGCGTCGATAACGTGATCGAGTTTGTCGCGCGTGGTCGCCGCGTGTGGTCCAGCATCGAGCAAAAAACCGTCGGAGATAAAGAACGCGAGCTTGCGGCCCGGCGCGCGCGCCGCTGAACGCATCAACGACTCGAGCGAGTTGTAAGTGTTCTGCGTGACCTGCGCCGACTGCATGAGGATCGCGCGGGCGCTGTTCTTGACCTGCGTTTCACACGACGCGCGAATCAGCGCCAACACGTGCCTCGCCTTCTTAAACGTCGCCGCGCCTTTCATGCATTCTGTGACGTAGAAGTCGAGCACCTTCGTATCGGACTTATTCGTGTCGATATTAAGGGCCATGTACTCGGTCATCTTCGTACCGTTGCCGGCGCTGTACCCATGAACGTCGTACATACGAGGATTCAATCGACCGATTGCCGCATCGAGCACAGCCCTGTTGCTCGTAAACTGTTCGAGAAATCCAACCTGCCCACTCGCCGAAGCAATCGCCACGTTATCCTTCGAGCTCATCTCGCGATCGAGAAAGTGCTGCAACATCATGCGCGTGCGATTCAGGCTGTCAGGCGAGAGATGAAGGTCGTCAATGAAGAAAACGATTGTTCGTCCGGGGACAGTCGCGGGCGGCAGCGGCGCGTTGGAATTAACGCCGAGACCACTCGCCGCGAGCTCACGCTCACGCGTACTTCCGGCAGCGATACGTTCGAAAAAAGTGACCTGCCGCGGTTTGCCGTCAACAATCAGTTCAAACTGATCGCTCTTCAGCCCGTCGACAAAATTCCCCTTCTTGTCCAAAACCGTCACCGCCGTCTGCACCAACTCCGTGTTTGTGCGAATGACTTCCGGTTCCTGGGCGCTGACTGCTGTAAAGCTGATGAATAGTAAGAAGAGCAGATAAATAGACTTCATGGGATTTCTCCGACCGGGATGATATTATTAACCCGCCAATGTCTCAATATTCCCCGGAACAATCCGCTAAAACTCGAATTGAAACCGACTCGATGGGAGCCATCGAAGTAGCCGCCGACCGCTACTGGGGCGCTCAAACCGAACGCTCGCTGCACCACTTCAATATCGGCGACGATCGCATGCCGCGCGAGATGATTCGCGCACTCGGCATACTCAAGAAAGCCGCCGCGCAGGTAAATGAAGAACTCGGCAAACTGTCAGCCGACAAAGCCAGGCTCATCATCCAGGCCTGCGACGAAGTGATCGAAGGCAAACTCGACAGCCACTTTCCTTTGCGCGTCTGGCAAACCGGCAGCGGCACCCAAACCAACATGAACGCCAACGAGGTAATCTCGAACCGTGCGATCGAGCTCGCCGGCGGCGTCATGGGCAGCAAGAAACCCATTCATCCAAACGACGACGTCAACATGTCGCAGTCGTCAAACGACACGTTTCCGACCGCGATGTACATCGCCGCCGCCGAACAGTTGAACAAACTGATTCCGCGCGTGCAGCAACTGCACGACGCGATCGCCGCGAAGGCGAAAGAGTTTGCAGGCGTCGTGAAAATCGGGCGCACGCATCTTCAGGACGCGACACCGCTCACAGTCGATCAGGAGATGGGCGGTTGGGCCAGCCTGGTTGAAAGAGACGTCGAACGCTTGAAAGCCGCAATGCCCGGACTGCTCGATCTCGCAATCGGCGGCACCGCCGTGGGCACCGGACTCAATTCACATCCGGAATTTGGCGAACGCGCCGCGCGAAAGATTGCCGAGTTAACCGGCCTGCCTTTTCGTTCGCACCCAAACAAGTTTGCTGCGCTCTCGGCCCACGATGAGCTCGTCGCCGCTAGCGGCGCACTCAAAACGTTAGCCGCTTCGCTGATGAAGGTCGCGAACGACGTTCGCTGGCTCGCTTCCGGTCCACGCGCCGGCCTGGGCGAATTGATCCTGCCGGAAAACGAACCCGGCTCGTCGATCATGCCCGGCAAAGTGAATCCGACGCAGAGCGAAGCTCTGACGATGGTCGCAGTGCAGGTGTTTGGCAACGATCTCGCGACCAGCTTCGGCGGTTCACAGGGCCATTTCGAACTGAACGTTTACAAGCCGGTGATGATCCACAATTTTCTTCACTCCGTGCGGTTGCTGCACGATGCGATTTCCAGCTTCGTGGAATTCTGCGTGGCCGGCATCGAGTTGAACCGCGAACAGATCGACGCGCATCTGAAAGCGTCGCTGATGTTGGTCACTGCGTTGAACCCTCACATTGGTTACGACAAAGCCGCCCAGGTCGCAAAAAACGCTCACAAAAAGAAAATTAGTCTGCGCGAGTCTGCTGTGGAGCTTGGGTATCTGACGGGTGAAGAGTTTGATCGGCTCGTAAAGCCGGAAGAGATGACACACCCGTAAACCACGTAGCGCGGATCTTTCAGTTGAACGTTGCCTGATAAGAACGACAAAGTTAAAGAGAACGTCTGCGGCTCGTTTTACGTCGACTCGTCGTGTATCGACTGCGACGTCTGCCGCGACACAGCGCCCGAAAACTTCATGCGCTGCGACGAAAACAACTACTCCTTTGTCTACAAGCAACCGGAAACCGCTGAAGAACAGGCGATGTGTGAGGAAGCGATGAGCTGTTGCCCCGTGGAAGCTATTGGGAATGATGGTTAACTTTCACTAACCCGTCTTCAACCACGACCTCGTAAGTCTTAAGTCTCTCCCGCACAGTCAGACATTCACCGCTGCGCACGTCAAACTGCCAGCCGTGCCAGCCACACTCGACAATGTGCCCGCAGAACGATCCCTCCGAGAGCAACGCGCCCTTGTGCGGACAAAAATTCTCGGTGGCATAGAATTCGCCATCCACATTGAAAACAATTAGCTCGTCGCCATCGGGAAGCTCCACTCTGACGCAGGCGCCGGGCCGTAAATCGTGTGCGGCGCACACCGTTAAAGTATTGAATGGTTGCATTGAGTGAATGGTATCAAAACATGCAAGATCTTACTTTCAAGGCGTTCTTTTGGTTCGCGGCAGTTACAATCTCTCCCAGCCGTGAAACGACAGAAAACGGAAGGTGAGATTATGAAGCGACTACTAAAAGCGACCCTATTGATAACCCTGGCGCTCACCGCAGCAACCGAACTGCGCGCGCAGGAAACAAAAACCACTGACACTGCAAAACGCCAAACACGCATCATCGTCGGCGGTGATGCGATTGTTCAGGCCCAACCCGACACAGCGATCCTGACGATCGCCGTCGTCACCCAAGGCAAACGCGCCATCGACGCGCAACAGGAAAACGCAACCAAAACCGATGCCGTCGTGCGCGCGCTGAAAGCCGCCGGGGGAACAGCCGCCGAAGTGAAAACAAGCGGTTACAGCCTGCAACCGATGCGTGTCTACCGCGAGAACCAACCGCCGACGATCACCGGTTACGAAGCACGCAACACAGTCACTCTTACGACGGGTGAACTACCGAAACTCGGCAGCATTATCGACGCTGCCGGACAAGCTGGAGCCAACGACATCAGCGGCATCTCGTTCACGCTGCGGCAGGATCGGCCCGCTCGCGACCGTGCGCTGCAACAGGCAACACAGGAAGCGCTGGAAAAGGCGAGAGTGATGGCCCGGGCAATCGGCGGCCGCGTGGTCATGATTGCTGAAATTCAGGAAGAAGGTTTTCAACGACCCCCGCAGCCGGTTTACCAGGCCGAAGCATTCATGGCGAAGCGCGACGCCTCGACACCCATCGAGATCGGCTCGCTCGACGTGACTTCGCGCGTGCAACTGGTTGCCATCGTGGAGATGGACACCGTGAGGACGACTTTTTAAAAACCCCCTTGCCCCCGAGCACTTATTACTAATGGTTAAGGAGGGAAGCCAATGGCTAGATACCGAAACGAAATGGATGACGACAGGGATTATTACCCGCGTGAAGAACGTTTGAGACGCGAAACATTGGGCTCATACGACGAACCGTTCAGCCGCCGTCCGCGATTTGATAATGAAAGGCGTTGGGAAAACGAA
>DASUPR010000063.1:0-3459 GCA_036281015.1 Pyrinomonadaceae bacterium | reverse complement strand
CAATCGTATGGGTTTCCCGGCACACGCAGCTTCCGTCATCAACTCCTGAATCAAACGACTCCCGATGCCGGCGTTGCGATACTCCGTCAACAGAGCGATGTCTCTCAGCACCATCGGCGTGTCGGTTCTGTCGACCAGGATTCGCCCAACAGCGCGCCCGTTCAAAAGAATGATCTTGTTATCTACCCGAGGCTGCGATCTTTCGCGAGCAAGAAACTGCATCCTGATAAAGGCCTGCTTCTGATTGTCGTCCCACCCGAATCCTTCCAACTCTTCAATACGGGTGCTGGCGTAAACTTCGAACAGAAAAGCCTCGTCGTCAGGCGTCGCATCGCGCAACGTGAGATTCTCGTTTTCGTTTTGCAGGTTACATCTCCCGGGTGTTGATTTGATCTTCCAGGCTGGTATTTCTTAACAAGCGGTTCAGATAATTCGGGTGCACGCCGAGAAGCCTCGCGGCATCGTTGAGATCTCCCTTCGCCTGGTCCATGGCGTTCGCGATGATCTGTTTCTTACTCTTCGCGACCGCTTCATGATACGTGGTCCGAGTAGCAACAACATCCACCGTTTCGAGCAAAGCCTCGGGCAGGTCTTCGGGCAGGATCCACTCGGTGGTCCCCAACACCACGGCGCGTTCGATCGTGTTTTCAAGTTCGCGCACGTTGCCGGGCCAATCGTAAGCCACGAGCGATGCGCGCGCGTCGCGCGAAATGCCTTTCAACTTGCGATTACACATCGCGCCATATTTCTCAGCGAAGTAACTCGCCAGCAACATGATGTCCTCGCGCCGCTCGCGCAACGCGGGCATTTCGAGCGAGACGACGTTGAGACGATAAAAAAGATCGTGACGAAACTGGCCGGCGGCCATCGCGTCGTCGAGGTTTTTATTCGTCGCCGCAATCACACGCACGTCAACTTTGATCGTCATCGTTCCGCCGACGCGTTCAAACTCGCGTTCCTGCAGCACGCGCAACAGTTTCACCTGCAACGACGGCGTGAGTTCGCCGATCTCGTCGAGGAAAACGGTTCCGCCAGTGGCAATCTCGAACCGTCCTTTCTTCTGCGCAATCGCGCCGGTAAACGCGCCGCGTTCGTGACCAAACAATTCGGTTTCCAACAACGACTCGCTCAAAGCAGCGCAGTTCACGGCCATGAACGGCTTCTGCGCACGTTTGCTGTTGCGATGAATCGCGCGTGCGGCCAACTCTTTTCCGGTGCCGCTCTCGCCGTTGATCAGCACAGTCGCATCCGTCGGCGCCACTTTCGAGATGAAGTGATAGACACGCTGCATCGCGCCGCTTTCGCCGACCATGTTGTGTTCGATGTTGACGTCAGCCAGCAGGCGTTCGTTCTCTTTTTCGAGCCACTCGAAGTGACGCGCGTTCTCGATCGCGACCGCGGCAATGCCGGCGATCGCGGTTACGAGTTGCAGGTGGTCCTTGTTGAAGAGATCGCGCGAGACGGTCGTGTCGAGATACAACACGCCGAGTTTTCGATCGATCATCACGAGGGGCACGCACATCACGGAATGCGCGCGTGTTTCGATGAAACTTTCCGTGGCGAGCCGCGGTTGCGCGGCCGCGTCACTCGCTAGCACCGCGACGCCATCGCGTATCACCTGCTGCACGATCGTGCGGCTCACGTTAACGGGTTGGTTCTTTCCCTGTTTGCGATCGAGGCCGAAAACAAAACCGTTATCAAACGACTCGCCGCTTGTTAAAAGGATCGCGCCGCGTTGTGCCGGCACGACTTCAAACAACAGTTCGAGCAACCGTTCGAGCAATGCGTCGAGACCGCGAATCGCGTTGATGGCCGTCGAGACTTTCATCAACGCGCCCAGGTTGCGCTCCATCTGGTAAACCGCTTCGTCAAGCCGCACATGGACCGTCGGACCGGTCACGATCTGAACTTCATCGATCGTGACTTCGCTCGATTTCGACGCCTCGCCTTCGTGCGTCAGAAAAACAAACTGCGAGTCCCCCACGCGCACGCGGTCGCCGTGTTCGAGCACGCGGCTGCGGATCGGAACGTCGTTGATGAACGTGCCGTTGAGGCTCTCGAGATCCGTGATCACGAAGCCTTCGTCTTTCTTTTCGATCTTCGAATGACGGCGGGAAACAGACGCGTCCGCGAGGCAGAGATTCGCGGCAGTCTCACGACCAATGATGAGCGGCTCTTCGGTAAGAGTGAAGATCGCTCCCTTCAGTTTGCCTGAAATGGCTGCAAGTCGAGGCATCTGGGGAAAGCCGTAAAACTAATCACTGGCTTACGGCACGAGGCGCCAGTTGTTGTTTGGTTTGACGGGAACCGTTTTGTTTTTCTCGAGCCAGTCGATGATCAGTTCGCGAATCTCTTCGCTCGAACGATAGACGACTGGCGCGTTCTTGTACATGGTATACCCACCACCGCCATTAACGCGATAGTTATTCGTCGCCAGTCGCAGCTTCCGGGTAGGCGAAAGCGGCTGGCCGCGAAAACGAAGGTTCTGGATTCGTTGGCCGACGGGTTTTGAAATGTCGAGATCGTAAGTGACGCCTTCGGCGATGTCGAAGTTGTAAGCGGGAATCTTTTCGTCGACTAAATCTGACGCGGGCTTGCCGGGAACGTAGGTCTTGAAATATTTCGCCGAGTGTTCAAGCGCCTCCTTTAACTGTTGGCCCGTAACTTCGAGCACGACGAGCGTGTTTTCGTAAACGTAAAGCCCGGCGATGTCGCGCACGCTAACCGGACCTTTCGCGATCCTCGCCTCGGAATTAAAACTCGCGACCATCGACACGTCCGACTTGCCCGCTTCGAGTTGCACCTTTTGAATGAGATCGAGAATCGCCGTGTCGCGGAAACGCGCTTCTTTCGCCGTCAATTCTTCTGCTGATTGTCCGATGATTTTCGCGAGCCAGCCCTGTGTTTCGTTGTCGTAGGGTTCGGCGAGTTTAGTGACTTCCGGATCTGGTTCGACTGCGTCGTTAGCCGGCAACGTGCGCGCGGACTTCGCGTAGACGCGCCAGCCGCCGTTACCGGTTTTTTGTAAGTAAACATCCGCACGGGCGAGATTCCTGCCCCAGTGGTTTGCCTGCGTGAGCAAGACGCCGTTGATGTAAAGCGAAGGCACGTCGCGATGCGTGTGGCCCATGAAGATGACGTCTACGCCGGGAACTTCCTTCGCGATCGAGACCGCTTCGTTCTCGTGCGCCACCTGGCCGGGTCTTGCTTCGCCCGTACTCAAATCTTCGCCAACACCCATGTGCATCGCGATGACGACGATGTCGGCCTTGTCTTTCTCGCGCAAAATCGACACCCACTTGCGCGCTTCGGCAACCGGTTCGTGAAATTCCAGTCCGGCGTAATTTGGTGGATTGTCCCAGTGCGGCACGCCTGGCGTCGTCAATCCGAGTATGCCGATCTTTACGCCAGCAACTTCTTTGACGAGGTAAGGTTTGTAATGCGGTTGCTGTTTCGCGA
>DASUPR010000062.1:0-15553 GCA_036281015.1 Pyrinomonadaceae bacterium | reverse complement strand
ACCGTGCATGCGGTTCCAGATCATGAAGCGTTCGTACTTGTTGCCGCTGTACCAGCCGAAGAACGCTTCCATGATGTAGCCGTAGCCGACGATCAGGCCGGTCGCGAGCATCACCTTCGCCATGTTGTGCATGTGGCGCATGGTGATGAAGCCTTCGAGACCGTAAAAACGGCGCAACGGAATCGTCAGCAGCAGCACCATCGCGAAGCCCGCGTAAATCGCGCCGGCGACGAAGTACGGCGGAAAGATCGTGGCGTGCCAGCCGGGAATGATGCCGACCGCGAAGTCGAAACTGACGATCGTGTGTACTGAAAGCACGAGCGGCGTAGCGAGACCGGCGAGCAGCAGGTACGCCATTTCGTAGCGATGCCAGTGACGCGCCGAACCGCGCCAACCCATCGCGAGCAGACCGTAGAGCATTTGAAACGGTTTGCTGCGGGCGCGATCGCGCAGTGTCGCGAAGTCGGGAATCAAGCCGACAAACCAGAACATCGCGGAAACGGTCGCGTACGTCGAAACGGCAAACACGTCCCACATCAATGGGCTGCGAAACTGCGGCCAGATTCCCATCGTGTTGGGATAGGGAAACAGCCAGTACATCAGCCACGGGCGGCCCAGGTGGAAGATCGGATACATGCCCGCTTGAGCGACGGCGAAGAGCGTCATTGCTTCGGCGAAGCGGTTGATGGACGTGCGCCAGCGTTGGCGCAGCAGCAACAGAATTGCGGAGATGAGCGTGCCGGCGTGACCGATTCCGATCCACCAGACGAAGTTGAGAATGTCGACGCCCCACGCGACGGGAACGTTGACGCCCCACAAACCGATACCGACGAACACGAGGTTCGTGATCGTCAGCAGCATGAGTTGGAAGAGCGCGAAGGAGATTGCGAAACCAAAGAACCATGCGATCGACGTCTTGCGTTTCAAGACGATCGAGCTGATCTTGTCGGTCACGGAAGCAAACGTCATCCCGGGATCGATCACGGGCGTAGTCGAGTGCATCGGACCTTCGGTGTACGGTTTGTGTGGTTCCTTCTCTGCCACGGATTATTCCGCTTTAATTTCCGGGTTTGGGTTCTTCAACTGCGTCAAATAGGTCGTGCGTGGCGCCGTGTTCAACTCGCCGAGCAATGAATAATTGCGCCGGTCTGCTTTCAACTTCGACACGCGGCTGTTCGGATCGTTGATGTCGCCAAAGACAATCGCCTCGGTCGGACAAACGGCCTGACACGCAGTCACAATCTCGCCATCGCGAACTTTTCTGTCTTCCAGTTCTGCCTGAATCTTTCCGTTCTGAATCCGCTGCACGCAGTAGGTGCACTTCTCCATCACGCCGCGGCTGCGCACGGTCACTTCCGGATTGCGCATCAACTGGTAAGTCGGCGTATCCCAGTCCTGATACAGGAAGAAATTGAACCGGCGCACCTTGTACGGGCAGTTGTTCGAACAATACTTAGTGCCCACGCAGCGGTTGTAAACCATGTCGTTCAGGCCTTCGGCGCTATGAACGGTAGCGTGGACCGGACAAACCGGTTCGCACGGTGCATTTTCGCAATGCATGCAGGGCACCGGCATGAAATGTACGCCCTTGGGATTATTCGGATCGAAGCCGCTGAAATACGTGTCGAGCCGAATCCAGTGCATTTCGCGGCTGCGCACGACTTCTTCCTTACCGACTACGGGAATGTTGTTTTCGGCCTGGCAAGCGATCGTGCAGCCGTTGCAGCCGATACAGTTGTTCAGGTCGATCGCCATGCCCCAAGCGTAGTTGGGCGCGTTCTCGTCCTGGTTCTTGTAGTCGTATTCCGGGTAAATCGATGGATGCTGGTGTTCCTCGTGTTTTGGATGATGGAGAAAATCTTCCAGCGTTTCGGAACGGACGATGTCGCGCTGCTCGGTGCTGAAGTTTGGATCTTCGAGATTGAAGTGGAGCTGCGTCGTCGCGAGCAGGTGTGTTCCGTTTGTGCCACGAACCTGAAGGCCGCTGCTGTACCACGGCGCGTACGACGTGCGAATCGTGTAAGCGTCAAAACCGACGCGCTCGTCCTGGCCTGAACCGCCGACGCGTCCCGCAAGACGGCGTCCGTAGCCGAGATGGAGCGTGATCACGTTGTCGGGTTGGCCCGGTGTGATCCACACGGGCACGCGCAACGCACGTCCCTGTTGATCGACAATTTCGACCAGCGGGACGTAGTTTTCGCGGCCCTTCACGGCGTTGTGCTGTTTCCAGCCGCCGGTGAGCGCTTGTGCGGAGTTCGGGCTGACAAGCGCGACGTTGTCCCACGTGACTTTGGTTAGTGGTTTCGGCAGTTCCTGAAGCCAGCCATTGTTTGAGAAGCGTCCGTCGTAGACCGACGGGTCGGGACGGAAGACGACTTCGAATCCGGACGTTGCGGCTTGAGAGCTCGAAGTTTGGTTTGCGACGTTCGCGTTGACCGAGACGGTCTTTGTTTGGAACGCCGAGTTTGCGATATAGCCGTCGTGAATTGACTGGCGCCACCAGGTTTCGAAATCGGCGGCCGCAGGCGTTGCGCTTGGCGTTGCCGCTGGTTGTTGTGCTGGAGACGCTGACGGACTTGCTGCTGGACTCGCGGCCGGCGTCGCGGTTCCGAGTCTCGAACGTTCCTGTTGCCAAAAAGATTTGACGATGTCGTACGGCTTGCGATCGTACTGGTCCGAAAAGACAGCCAGCAGTTCGTGCGGAGTCTTACCGTCGTAAAGCGGCTCGATCAGCGGCTGAACGATGGTGATGGTGCCGTCGTAAGAACGCGCGTCGCCCCACGATTCGAGGTAGTGCGCGGCCGGTATGTGCCAATGACAAACTTCGGAAGTCTCATCCTTGTACTCACTGAGATGGACGCGGAGTTTGACTTTTTTGTCGAGCCGAGCGAAGTCGAGCTTTAGATCGGCCGGCGTGTTGTAAACAGGATTGCCGCCGATGATGACCAGCAGCTCGACGACGCCCGCATCGATATCGGTGATCAATTCCTGCAGCGACTCACGCTGGTCAACAGGATTCACTTCCAGCGGATCTGTGTAGAAAACAGTCTTCCCAACGTTACCCAACTGACTGTTCATCGCATGCGCGAGCGCATGAACGATCGGCGGCTGGCTCTCGCCGGCGATCACGATGCTCGTGCCCTGGTGTTGTTGAAGGTCGCGGAGCACGTGCGCAATCCACGGAAAATCAGAGGAGGTTCCGCTGCTCGCGAGTGTGCGAACCAAACCTTCCATCTGACTCGGTTTCACCGTCCACGTGTGATCCGCCATCGCGCCTGTGTTTGAAGGCGTCGTCTCGATCACGTAGAGGCGGTTCATCTCACGAGTCTGTTCGGTCACACGCCGGTGGGCGATGAATTCGCGTGAGTAACGCAAATAACCCGGCGTCACCGGCGACAGAAAATCAGCATCCAGCGAGAGAATTCGCTGCGCGACGTCAAACTTGTAGATCGTGTTGACCGGCTGGCCAAACGCCATCAGCGCGCCCGCTCGCGAGTTATCGCGATTGGCTGGCTCGTACTGGTGCCACTTCGCCTGCGGCAACGCAGTTCGCAACTCCTGAATCTGCGCGCCGAGCGACGGCGACGTGATCGTTTCCGTCAGAAAACGAATGCCCGCGCCCTGTTTCGCGCGTTGTTCATTCAAAACCGAACGCATCTCGCCGACGAACGCGGTCCACGTGCGAATGTCTTCACGAAAACTCAGCGTTTGCGAACGGTCGGGATCGTAAAGACTCAGAATCGACGCTTGCGAGAAGATGTCTGTAGCGCTCGAACCGCGCGGATCGCGATACGGATCTGCGCCGGTAACGTTAACGGGATGGTTGTTCGGATGGTCCGGATTGCCCTCGATCTTCGTCGGCCGTCCTTCGTTACTGCGAACGAGAACCGGCGTCGCGGCGCCGCCGAACAGCGGCGCGGCAGTCGCGAAGAACAGCGCTTTGCCGGGAACGTGCTCTTCCGGCTGTTTGACGTAAGGAACAATCTTTTCGGGCGGTTGGAAAACGCAGCCACTCAAACCGGCGAGTGCGAGCGATGCGCCCATCAATTTCAAAAACGTGCGGCGCTCGACCGGATCGTTCCAACCCTCAGCCTGCTGCGGAAACTCGCGCGCAACAAACTCACGAAACACCGGCGTGTCCGCCAGTTCATCCAAACTTCGCCAATACTTCTTACTACCGCGCGGCGCATCAGCATCCTGTAAAGCAAGAATGTGATCGCGCATTAGCTTGAAGTTTATGTGACGATCGCTTTCGCTCATTTCAAAAGTTCAATCTAACGGTGGCAAGTGGAACAGCTTTCCAGGATCTTTCTGCCCTGAATCTTGTACTCAGCCTTTAACCGAAAACCTTCGGCCAATTGCTCCTGGCCTTTGTTTTCCGGCCGCCAGGTCATGTCAAAAATCTTGTCTTTCGGCCGCACGAACCGTTCCGGCGCGCGGTGACATTCCAAACACCACTCCATCTGCAACGTCGCTGCCTGGTACATGATCGGTTGATCGTCGACACGGCCGTGACACGTCGAACAACCGACGCCCTTCTTGATGTGAATACTGTGATTGAAGTAGGCGTAATCAGGCAGGTCGTGAACGCGAATCCATTCGAGCGGTTTGTTGGTGCGGAAACTCGCGCGTACGGGTTCCAGGTACGGACTCTCGGCCCAGATCTGCTTGTGACAACTCATGCAGGTATTGGTCGATGGCATACCCGCAGTCGCCGAAGTTTCAACTGAAGTGTGGCAGTAACGGCAATCGATACCGTCGTCGCCGACGTGATGCTTGTGACTGAACTGGACCGGCTGCTGCCGTTCGACCCATTGGCCGGTATTCCACGACGAACGATTCAGTTCAACGGCAACCCATAACAGGGCAACAATAATAAAAACAGCGCCGTAGATAGTAATCTTCGCTAAAGCATTAGTGCTGTGGTGGAAGATCTGTGGCATTGGAAAGCACGCACTTTACCAAATAGCTCAAAAAATTCAAATTGGGCCACAGAACTGTGAGAGTTAGTTTTCTTCTGCGTCACGAGCGAGGAGGGCCGCTCCGATAACTGCCGCGTCTTTTCCGAGCGTTGCTGCGACGATGTGCGTGGCGTCAAAACAGGGTTGAAAGGCCCGTCGCTTCGCTTCCTGGATGATGGGATTGAGGATTAGTGGTCCGGCCTCCATGACGCCGCCGCCGAGCACGATGCAGTCGATGTTCAGCAGATTTATGACGCTGGCGACGCCCGTTCCGATGAATTTTCCGGTGCGTTCGATCATCATGGCCGCGAAATCGTCGCCTTCGCGGGCTTCGTGGGCTAAATCGTCGGCAGTGAAGTTTTTATTGAGCGCCAGACGCGATAACGACGACGTGTTGTCGCGATTCAGTCGTTCGCGGGCTCGTCTGACGATATTTGGTCCGGAAGCGACTGTTTCGAGACAGCCGGTGTTGCCGCAAACACATTCGAGGCCTTCGGTATCGATCGTGATATGTCCCACTTCGCCCGCAAACCCGGAAGCGCCGGTCCAAAGTTTTCCGTCGAGAATGATCGCGCCGCCGATGCCGTCGCCAATCATCATGTAAAAAAGATTACGACTTCCGCGGCCTGCGCCGACTTTGAACTCGCCGTACGCGGCGGCGTTCGCGTCGTTTTCGATCTCGACGCGCAGACCTGTGGCGCGTATTAGTTCGCCGTGAAGGTCTTCGACCATTGTCACCGGCATGCCGCGCGGATCGACCACGCGGTCAGTTTGCCGATTGACCAAACCGGGAAGCGCGACGCCGAGAGCCATGACGGCTCCGAGTGCCGGACGCAGATCTCCGGCGATTGTCGCGAGCTGTGGGACAATGTTTTGCGATGAAACCTCCGACTCGACGCGCTGAATTATGCCGCCCTGTTCGTCTACTAAGGCGGCGCGAATCCTGGAGCTGGAGACATTAATCCCAATGAAATTTTTTCTCGGAGTAGTCATACGACAAGCCTGAGAGTAGAATTGTGCCACAAGACGGCCCAAAAGACACAAAGTGGCTATGCAGATTCGCACCATTCTTTTGCCGACTGACTTCAGCGAATGTGGCAATTACGCTCTCTCCTACGCCGCGTCGCTGGCCCGTACGTTTAAAGCCTCCATTATTTGTGTGAATGTGATCGAGCCGATCGTGCCGACGGTCGGGTATTCCGGTATGACGGAGCCATTGCCGATCGCCGACATTACCGAACAGCTCGAAGACTCCGCGGAGCGCGAATTGCCGAAACTTGCTGAGTGCGACGATTGCAAGGGTCTGGAAGTTGAAGAATTGGTGGTTCACGGCGAGGCTGCGTCGGAAATTGTGCGCGTCGCCGCTGAGCGAAACGTTGATTTGATCGTGATTTCGTCGCACGGACGCACAGGTTTGGGGCGGATTCTCTTTGGTTCGACGGCGGAATCGGTTGTGAGACATGCGCCGTGTCCGGTTTTGGTCGTTAAGCCCCCGCAGCATGAGGAAACAGAACAGTAGTCAACAATGACCCCTCCAGTTTATTCTTTGACCCGCCAGCGTTTGATATCTGCTCCCAGGCTTTCTCGGATTTGAGGTTTTTAGCCCTGGTTTTTTCATGCACCTCGACTTTCTCTACGAATTCATCTTTCGATACGGGCTCTATGCGGTTTTCATTTTGGTCATGCTGGAGGGTGACATCACACTCCTGATTGGCGGAGTGCTGGCGCACAGCGGGTTTTTTGGCGAGTACAGCTTTTTGCAGCTTTTGATCTGGGCGACGCTGGGTGGGTGTGCGAGTGACAACATCGCTTACTTTGCGGGCCGCGGGTTTTGCGAGGGTGTTAAGAAGTTTCGTTTCTATCGCGCGGCGCGGCCGAGGTTGGAACGGCTGACGAACAAGTTTGGCGTCCTTTCGATTTTTCTTTCCAAGTACATTTACGGGTTGCGCTGGGCGTCGTGTGTTTTTTATGGCGTCGGCCGCATGCCTTACCCCCGATTTTTATTAGTTTCGTTCTTTAGCTGTTTTCTGTGGGTCTTCATTCTCGCGGGCGCGGGTTATTTCTTCAGCGGCGCCGTGATGGGTTTGATTGGCGACTTCCAGCGGCTCGGCAAAGTGTTGCTGGTGATCGTGGTGCTGGGGATCGTCGCGTTTTATCTGGCCGAACGATTTTGGCTGTCTCCGAAAGTTGAAGAGGCTGATCCGGAACGTGTGCGGGAGTTGGAACACGCGGCCGCGGAGAAGTTGCACGACCTGCGCGAGGAAATTCAGGAGCACATCCCTTTTCATCATCGCGGTGAGGAGAAGAAACGTGTCGCCAAGCACGAAGGAGATGGCGATTAACGTTGAAAGTGTTAAATTGAAAAACAAATGATCATCGAATCTTCAGCACCTCCCAGAGTTGACCTCGAGGGCGGCACTATCGACATCTGGCCGCTTTATCTTTTTCATCCCGGCGCAACGACAGTTAATTTCGCGCTTTCACTTTATGCCCGTTGCCGGATCGAGACGAACGACGATGGCCGCATCGTGCTCGAGTCGCGCGATCGAAAAGTCGCTTTTGAAACACACCTTTCGGCGCTTGAGGATTTGTTGCAGGAAGAGCGTTTGGAACTGATCTCGAAACTGGTCCACTTCTTCAAGCCGACCACCGGATTTCATCTCGTTGCGGAAAGCACTGTGCCTGCGGGTGCGGGTTTGGGTGGTTCGTCGGCGTTGGCGATTGCGTGTATTGGCGCGTTGAATCGGCTGGTTGGCAATCGTTATGAGGAACGGAAGTTTGTGACGATTGCGGCGAATGTTGAGTCGACGGTGATCAAAGTGCCGGCTGGTTTTCAGGATTATTATCCGCCGCTGTACGGATCGGTTTCGTGCGTGCATTTTCGTGCGGATGGAATTGAGCGCGAGCGGCTGGAGTTCGATTACGAGGAGCTGGAACGCCGGATTGCGATCTGTTACACGGGCGAGCCGCGACTTTCGGGGATTAATAACTGGGAAGTTTACAAGCGCCACATCGACGGCGACCCGGAGTTGTTTGAGCTGTTTGAAGGGATACGCGATTCGGCGCGAAACATTCGCGAGGCGTTGTTGGCGGACGATTGGGATCGCGTGGCTGCGATCATGAAGCAGGCTTATCCGATTCGGAAACGGCTCGCGCCGACGATTACGACGCCGCAGATGGATATGCTGGTGGAGAAGGCGTTGGCGAATGGGGCTGAAGCGGCGAAGGTTTGCGGTGCTGGTGGTGGTGGATGTATTGCGTTTTTCTGTGCCTCCGGGCGGCGCAAGGATGTTGAAGCTGCGTTAGCGGCTGAAGAGGGTGTTGAAGTTCTCGACTGGAAACTCGCGCAGGACGGGTTAACGATTACAGAGAAATACTAGCCGCCTTCCGAGCGTTGCTTTGCGGCGGCTGCGACTGCAGCGAGACGTGCGACTTTTTGTTGGAAAGTCTCGCCCGGAACCGGGCCTGTGTCGGTTACGCCGCAGTATGTAGAGCGCTTCATTAAGCTGCGGTCTGCGTTACCGGTTGGTTTGTGGGCCGAGGATGATGAGGTTGTAGTAGGCGACGGCGCCGGAATTTCAGTGGGATTGACGACCGCGTCGGCTGCGGGTGCAGTTGCGACAGTGGACGTCGGGGGTGCTGCCTCTGCTACGGGTTCTGTGGCGCCGCCCTCTTCCGCCCGTTGCTTCGCTGCTGCCGAAACCGCTTTCAATCGCGCGACCTTCTGTTCAAAAGTCTCACCAGGAACCGGACCGGTATCTTTGACGTCGACGTAAGTTGAACGCCGGAACAGTTGCCGGTTTGGATTTTGCCCCAGTGTCTTGTGTTCGCCGGGTTTCGCAGCGGGTGCCGCGGCTTTCGGCGCTGCTGGAGCGGCGGCCTGAGCTTTCGGTGTCGCGGGCGCAGCGGCCGCCGGTTTCGCCGGCGCGGGTTTCGCCGCGTGCGTGCCGTGATCGCCCACAACGGTCTCGACCATCACGTACACACCGCGCTGCTCATCTTTCTTAATAACGGGCAGCGTTCCACCAGCCGCCTGTAACAACGCAGTCAACTCGGCTTCAACGAACCGCACCTGCTTGTTTGGATCGCGCACGTGGCCCAACGGCGGACCCATGTACAGCGTCCCGCACGTCTGGCATTTGAAAAGCACGTCGTCGCCACGCAAGTGCATCAGCGCCGGCTCGCCCGCCGTGCGCAACTGCTTCAGGTGACCGTTGCAGAGTTTTCCCTTCTCGTTCTTCTCGTTGCAGACGGTCTGCGCGTTGGTGATTCGTTTCGGAACCGCGATGGTTTCGGTGGTTGCCATGGTGGTTTTACGAAAGCGCATTGTACACGAGTTGAGAATGTTATGCTCAACTCGTGTTGCAAAAGCTCATCGCCAGGGCCTGGCGGGCGCTGCCACCGCGCGTGCGCCGCTGGAGCATGCGTGCCACGCAGGCCCGGTTCACCGTCACTGCCGGCGCGCTGATCTTCAACGACGCGGGACAAATACTACTTCTCAAACATCGCTTTCGCGCGGGTAGCGGTTGGGGCATTCCCGGCGGCTTTCTCGAAATCGGCGAACAGCCCGAACAGGCACTCAGACGTGAGCTCCGCGAAGAGATCGGTCTCGAGGTCAGTCACGTAGAAATCTTCACCGCACGTTCATTCAAACGGCCACGCCAGGTCGAAATACTGTTTCGCTGCCGGCCAAGCTCACAGGGCTCACAGGGCTCACAGGGCCCACAAGCCGCGCAAATTAAACCGCTGACGATGGAAGTGGAACGCGCCGAGTGGTTTTCAGTGCAAAACTTACCGGACGGTCTGCCCAACGATCAACGACTTCTCATCGATCGCGCGACGACGTATGGAGCAAATGGCCGCGATTGATGTATGCTCAGCGCGCAACTACCAAACACAAACTGGAGAACGACATGGTCGAGCTGATTCCTTCCCAAGAAGCGGTGATGCAGATTCTGAAACGCACCGGCGCGTTTCGCGAAGGTCACTTCGTTTATCCCAACGGCAAGCACTCGCCACATTACTTTCAAATGCCTCTCGCCTTTCGCTACTACGACACAGCGCGGGTGCTGGCAGTGGCGTTGAGCCGCAAGTTCCGGCTTGAAAAAGATATCTCCAGTCAGTTGCCAAAGGTTTCGGTCATCAGTCCGAGCTCGGGAGGAATTCCAGTCGCTTTCGGTGTGCGCGATGCGCTCAACGCGGAACAGATCTACTGGGCGGAACAGGAACGCGGCGGCGAACGCATGTTCCGGCAGTACGTCAATCAGGGTGAAGTGAATCCCTGCATTATCGTCGACGACATCATCCGCAGCGGCAATGCGATCGAAGAGACTGTGGAGTTGGTGAAGTCGCTCGGCGCGCGCATTATCGGTTGCGGCGCGATCGTGCGTTTCGATTCGGCGCCGAGTGAGGTTGAAGGCGTGCCGATCGAGTCGCTCGTGGATTTTGACGCGCGGATGTACGAGAGCAACGAGGAGTGTACTGACTGCAAAAAAGGCGCGACACCCGAACAGGTTCGTTACTAGATCTCGTGCCGGTTGGCCAGCGCCTTATCCATAGTTACCTCGTCGACGTATTCGAGGTCGCTGCCGACCGGCATTCCCATCGCAATTCGTGTCACGCGCAGTCCTAAAGGCTTCAGCAAACGGCTGATGTAATTTGCTGTGGCCTCGCCTTCAGTCGTCGGGTTCGTAGCGAGAATCACTTCCGTCACCTTCACACCGTCGTTGTTTTCCGGTTTCAGTCGCGGCAAGAGATTCGCGAGGTGCAACTCGCTTGGTCCAATGTGACGAATCGGCGAGAGACTGCCGTGCAACACGTGATAGACGCCTTTGAAGCTGCGCGTCTTTTCCACCGCCACCAGACTGTGCGGTTCTTCCACCACGCAGATCACCGAATGATCGCGGCTCGGCGACGTACAAAACCGGCACGGGTCGATTTCCGTGAGGTTGTTGCAGATCGAACAGAACACGATTTTCTGTTTCACTTCACGCAAAGCGAGGATCAATCTTTCCAGATCCGCTTCGGGAATGCGCATGATATGAAACGCGAGACGCTGCGCAGACTTGTGTCCGATACTCGGCAGGCGTTTCAGTTCGTCGATGAGTTTGGTGACTGGTTCCGCGTACTCCAACATTGCTGACTATTAACCGAAAAGACCGCCTAGTCCGGGCGGTAACATTCCGCCAATCTTGCCTTTGAGCGCTTCATCCACCTTGCGGTTTGCTTCGTTTGCCGCCGCCACGATCATGTCCTGAAGCATCTCGACGTCGCCGTCTTTCACCGCCTCGGGATCGATTTTCAACGCCACGATTTCGTGATTACCTTTCATCTGCACGGTGACGACACCGCCACCCGCTGAAGCGTCGACGCGCAGCTCTTCCATCTCTTTCTGCATCTTTTCCTGCATCTGCTGCGCCTGCTTCATCATTGCCTGCATGTTGAATCCGCCCGGAAATTTCATTGCCACACCTCTTAGAAAGAATTAGCCAAACTCACTCGAACTGAGATGCCCATCCTAGCCGCCAACAGTTTTGAGTTCAAGCTAGCTATTGACACGCTGCACAGAATAAACAGAATGAACGTCCAAGACTATGACCGATCCAAATATTGACCGCACCCTGACGGCCCGGATCAATCTTTACTACGATCTGCACTTGCCCTCAAACGTGCCCGCGCCGCTGCTGATCGCGCTACACGGCTACGGCGCCAACAAGCGGCAGATGATGCGCGAAGCACAGTTGATGGCGCCTGAAGGTTTCGCGATCGCGTCCGTGCAGGGCTTTCATCAACACATCAGAGAGCCATGGGAACAGGGTGGACCACTGCGTTTTGGGTTTGGTTGGTTAACGAATTTTCGCCCGGAAGAAAGTGTCGCGATACACCACCAGGCCTTGCTCGACTTGACCGACCGCTTAACCGCCGAGGGCGTCGCCGACTCTACTAAAATTTTTCTGCTCGGCTTTTCGCAGTCATGCGCGCTCAATTATCGATTCGCGTTCACGCACCCGGAAAAGTTGCGCGGCGTGATCGGAATCTGCGGCGGCATACCCGGCGACTGGGACACAAACCACGCATATCACGGATCGAACCTTGACGTTTTTCACCTCGCTGGAACACGAGACGAGTTCTACACACCTGAACGCGTGCGTGATTACGAAAAACAACTCGCCACCCGCGCGCGGCAGGTCACCTTCAAAAGCTACGACGCAGCGCATGAGATCGTCCCACAGATGCGCGAGGACGCGAAGCAATGGTTGCAGAACTAGAGCGCGATGTTGAGGCCCGCAGCGCAGTCTTCAAAAAAGAACTCGGACTGTTCGATCTCGTGTTGGCCCAGGTGGTTTTCGTGGTCGGCACGATCTGGGTCGGTTGGGCCGCAAAGCTCGGCTACGATCAGAACGTTTTCTGGCTCCTCGCAATCCTGACCTACTATCTTCCGCTCGCAGCAGTCGTTATTTTTCTCAATCGTCTTGCGCCACTCGAAGGCGGTCTTTACCAGTGGGCCAAGCTGGCCTTCAACGATTTCGTCGCGTTCATGGTCGCGTGGAATCTTTGGGTGTTTGCGATCTCGATCCTCGCGGGCATTGGCCTGGTAGTCACGACCAACTTCTCGTACGCCATTGGACCAGCGGGAGTCTGGATGCGTGAACACAGGGTGCTGATAACCATCATCAGCTTCCTGCTCGTGATTGGCGTGGTGGCGGCGGCGCTGCGTGGACTGAAGCTCGGCAAATGGGTGCAAAACGCGGGCGGCGTGATGCTCATGATCACCTTCGCAGCGCTGATTCTGCTGCCGCTGCTCGGGGTTGTGCGTGGAACCATCAACGAGTACCGGCCCTTTGTTTTTCAGGTTCCGGATTTCACTGCTTACAACATCAACGTCGCCAGCAAGCTTGCGCTCGGCGGGCTCGCCGGATTCGAGTACATCGCGATTCTTGCAGGCGAGACCAAAGCTCCCGCGCGAAACTTCGGCCGCTCCGTGATGATCGCGGCGCCCATCATTGCGGTGATGTTCATTCTCGGCACGAGCTCGGTGCTCGCGTTTGTTTCGCCGGACAAAGTGGACCTCATCAGTCCGATACCGCAGGTGCTTACGATTGGCTTTGGTTCGTCCGGTTGGGTGGGAACGGTCGTGTCGATTGCGATTCTCGGCGTTGTGGTGCGACAGATCGCGTTGATGAGCATTTACTTTGCGGGTAACACGCGCTTGCCGATGGTGGCCGGTTGGGACCGACTGTTGCCCGCGTGGTTTACGCGTCTTCATCCGAAATACAAAACACCAACCAACTCGATCCTGTTTGTCGGCGTGGTGACACTGCTGCTCGGTTTGGTGAGCTTGACGGGCGTGGGCGCGCAGGAAGCGTTTCAACTGCTCGACAACGCGGGCGGAGTTTTTTATGCATCGACGTATTTAGTTTTGTTTGCGATCCCGCTCGTGGGCATGAAAGCGTTTGGCGTGCGTGCGCCGTGGTGGTTGAAGATTGCCTGCGCTTCGGGGTTTATCGTTTCCGTCGTCTACATCTGCTTTACTATCATTCCGATTATTTCTGTTGGCAGCCGATTGACGTTCGCGCTGAAGATCGTCGCCACGGTCGTGCTGGCAAATGCCCTCGGTGTGACGATTTACGCGTTGGGTAAGAGAAGAGCCTAGGTCCGAACCTTAACCAAAACACTAAAGGAGTTCTCCCATGAACAACATCAACTTCGGACGTGTGATCCTGGGTGGGTTATTAACGGGGCTGATTCTCAACATTGGGGAGTTTTTGCTGAACGAAGTCGTGTTCAGGCAGCAAATGGAAGAGATGCTTTCGCGGATGAACGTACAGCGTCCGGGTGTGAATTTCATTGCCACGGCGGTGGGTATAACGTTTCTGCTCGGCATCGTGATCATCTGGATCTACGCGATGATCCGGCCGCGTTTTGGTCCTGGCCCAAAGACGGCGATCGTCGCGGCGTTTGTTGGGTGGTTTTGCGTCTACTTCTATTGCGGGATTTTGAATTCGACGCTGTTTAATCTGCCGGCGTGGCTTATGCTCACGGGCATGGTTTGGGGGATTATTCAATACAGCCTGGCGGCTCTTGCGGGCGCCTGGTTGTACAAGGAATGACGAAGAAGCTAGCGGTTGTAAATTGTTCGCAGGTTGTGACGCTTGCTGGGCCGGCGCGGCCGCGTGCTGGTCCAGAGATGCGCGAGCCTGGGATCGTCGCGCCCGGTGGCTTATTGATCCGCGACGGTGTGATCGAACGCGTTGGTGTTAGTGGCGAGATCGAATCGCTGATTGACGCCGATGCTCAGGTTGTAGACGCAGGCGGTCGCGTGGTTTTGCCGGGGTTTGTCGACGCGCACACGCATCCGGTGTTTGCGGGCACGCGTGTCGACGAGTTTGAGGAACGGATCAAGGGCGCGACTTATCAGGAGATCGCCGCGCGTGGCGGTGGCATTCAGTCGACGGTCAATCGCACGCGCGCGGCGAGTCTTGATGAACTGGTCGCGGTCGGGAAGCGGTATGCCTCGTGGTTTCTACGCGGCGGCACGACGACGGTCGAAGCGAAGTCGGGATACGGGCTTTCGGTTGAAGATGAAATCAAAATACTCCGAGCGATCAGACGTTTGGATGGAGAAACGGCGTTGCGTTACGTGCCGACGTTTCTCGGCGCGCACAGTATTCCGCCGGAGTACAAAGCACGGCGCGAAGATTACGTTTCGTTGTTAATAGACGAGATGTTACCCCAGATTGCGCGTGAAAAGCTGGCTGAGTTCTGCGATGTGTTCTGTGAAGAGAACGTGTTCACCACAGATGAGTCGTGGCGAATACTTTCCGCGGCACGTTGCCACGGATTGGGAATCAGGATTCACGCGGATCAGCTTTCACTCGGCGGCGGCACCAAACTCGCGGCGGAATTGAGCGCGACAACCGCGGATCACCTCGAACACACTGACGCTGACGGAATCGCGGCGTTGAAGTCAGCGGGCGTGCAACCCGTGTTATTGCCGGGTTCGGTTTACGCGCTCGGATCGTCGCGTTATCCGGCCGCGCGCGAGATGATCGACGCCGGTCTCGCAGTCGTGCTCGCGACGGATTTCAACCCCGGTTCTTCGCCGACACCTTCAATGCTCACGATCCTCTCGCTCGCCGCAACGCACATGAAGCTGACACCTGCCGAAGCCGTCACTGCCGCGACGATCAATGCCGCTTACAGTTTGAATCGCGGCGACAAACTTGGCTCACTCGAACCCGGCAAGATCGCCGACTTCGTCATCCACGACACAAACGACTACCGCGAACTCGCATACTTTTTCGGAGTCCAGCACGTGTCACAAGTTTACTGCGCCGGAACACCGCAGCTCGCGTGAACAAAAAGCGGTTGACGCTCGCCTGCTTGTATCTTATGATTCGTGCCAACACTGGAAAGGAGGTGATTCTAAAATTTATGAGTTCTAATCACAGTGAGGTGGCTGCGGCCTGACCTCTGAACCAGCTAAACCGTTAGGATTCTGGTTCGGTAGTCTCACTGCATAGTGCTCCTCCTTTCTGGACGGCACACAGTCAGCCTCAGGCCAATCCCAACAGTTCACCGAAAGCCGTCCA
>DASUPR010000061.1:0-4630 GCA_036281015.1 Pyrinomonadaceae bacterium | reverse complement strand
GGCACGCTCGATATCGTTGCTGCGTGCCTCACCGCGTGGTTTCGTGCGAGTATGACGCCAACGCGCGTGCTGCAGTCAGTCGCGAGCGGACTGCTCGGCTCCTCGGCTTACAACAGTGGCACTAAGACGGCTGTTCTCGGTCTCGCGCTGCACTTCTTAATTGCCACCATCTGGACCATCATTTTCTACGTGGCGAGCCGAAAACTGCGTTTTCTCGTTGAGCGGCCTGCGGTGTGGGGCCTGATCTACGGCGTCGTGGTCTATGCCGTCATGAACTTCGTCGTGCTGCCGCTGTCGCAGTTTCCACAGCGCGGTACGGCGACGCTCACGGGCCGCGCGATCGGTCTCATAATCATCATGTTTTTTATCGGGTTGCCGATCGCCATGATCGTGCGCCGTTTTTCCAGGTAGCTTTATGTATTGCCCAAACTGCGGAAAACAAACCTCAACCGATCAGAAGTTTTGCCGCGCCTGCGGTCTTGGATTGGAGAAGATTGCTCTTTCGCTCGGCGAACAACTGCCGGCGCGAATGGACCAGAGTCTGCTTGCCCGGCAGGAACGGTTGGAGAAGCTGGGCGTCGGCGCGCTGAGCGTGTTCGGTTTGGGCATCCTTGGTTTTCTGGTTTACGCCGTCGGGCAGAAGTTGGTGGCGTCGCAGGGAAGTCTGATCGCGATTCTCGCGATCGTCGGTTTAGTGATCATGTTTGGCAGCGGCTTGCTGTCCGCGATCCTCTTCGCCCGCGCGAAAGAACTCGGCGAACAGGCGAGTAAACGCCAACCGCAGCCGGATGAAATCGACACCGGCGCTTCGACGAAAGAGCTGCTGCCGGAAGGCGGGTTCGAACCTGTCCCAACAGTAACCGAACGCACCACCGAACTGCTGTTCGTCGAGAAACGCGATACGAAGAAGTCTCGTTAAGGCATTGCCCGAAAAGTGACTTTTTGGTATCCAACCTCCCTGTGCCTCTGTGGTTGTTTTTGTAGCATTATTGAACCACAGAGGCACAGAGAACAGAGAAGAAGTTTAGTTCAGGGCTTCTCGTGCAAAGCAGTTAAGGCGAGGCTCTTTCCAGTTAGGAGGTAAGTCATGAATCGTCTACTTGTTTGCTTTGTCGTGTTGTTTCTGGCGCCGGCAAATGTGTTGGCACAATCCAAAACCCAGCCGCCGGCCGAGCAATCATTGCAGGAGTTAGTCGCCGAAGTGCGCCAGCTTCGCGCGACGCTGCAACGAATGAACGCCGGGGTCTATAAGGTCCAGGTTATTCTGGAGCAACTAAAGTTGCGGCAAGAGCAGGTGACACGCCTCTCACGCGAGTTGAATGACGTCCGCGAAAATCTCAGCGAGATGCAGGCGAGTCGATCAAAGATGAAGGTGTTGCTGGAACGACAAGAGGCCGAAGTCGAAGCCGGAACCAGGCACCCAGCGGAGACGGCAAACCTTAAGAACGAGCTCGAAGCTATCGTTGAACGCGAACAACGGATGATGGTGCGCGAGACACAATTAGCCAACGAGTTGGAAACCGAGCGCGCGAAACTCAACGAGCTCAACGACAAGCTAAACCTCCTACTCGAGCAAGACCTGTCACCACGCTAATGCCGGGAGACTGCGCATGAAAAAACTGTGGCTCTGTCTGCTGACAGGAACACTCATCACGATTTTCGGGAGCGTCCACGCTCAAACACAATCAAACGTCAAAGCACTCGTCGGCGGCACGCTGATCGATGGCTACGGCAGTAAGCCGATTCGCAACAGCGTCGTGATCATCGAAGGCGAGCGGATCAAGGCGGTGGGCCAGGTCGGCACTCTCGCGATTCCGCGCGGCGCCGAAGTGATCTCCACCGAAGGCATGACCGTGTTGCCGGGACTGTGGGACATGCACGTGCACCTGATGATCAACGGCCATAGCGACTACGCGCATTGGGACAAGACGTATCCGCCGCAGATGGAGTCGGTGATCATGCCTGCGTCGGCGAAACAGTTGCTGATGGCCGGCGTGACGAGCGCGCGCGATCTCGGCGCGCCGTTGAAGGCGAGTATTGCGGTGCGGGATCGCATTCGCAAAGGCGAGATTCCTGGTCCAACGCTTTACGTGTCAGGTCCGTTTATTCAGCATGAGCCGTATCCCGGGACTGACTACGTGCGCTGGGGCGTGAAGGGCGCTGAAGATGCGCGCGCGAAAGTGCGCCAGTTGGCGGACGCCGGCGTAGACGTCATCAAGTTGATCGATCAGGACTTGATGACGATGGAAGAAGTACAGGCGGTTGTTGACGAAGCGCACAAGCGGAAGCTGCCCGTTATCGCGCACTCGCATCGTCCTGAAGAGATTCGGCGCGGATTGCTGGTCGGCGTTGATTGTTTCGAGCACACGGGACTCGCGACGGCGCCCGAGTATCCGGCGGAACTGATCGCGATGATTCGCGAGCGCACGGCGAAGATGAGTCTTGGTCCATTGTTCTGGACGCCGACAGTGCAGGGGCTTTTGAATTACGAGTACGTGCGCGACAACCCGGAGCAGCTTGACGATCCGTCGTGGCAAGTCGGACTACCGCAGTCGATCGTTGACGACATCAAGGCTTCACTTAAAACTCCCGATCGCCTGTCCTACTACCAGATCACGCCCCTGCGCCGTCCCACACTCGCGCGCAAGATCAAACAACTCTCCGAATCGGGTGTGGTTTTATTAATCGGCACCGACAGCGGCATCCCAATGAACTTCCACAGCCAAACCACCTGGCGCGAACTCGACGCCTGGGTCAACGCCTTCGGCCTCGACCCCATGGTCGCCATCCGCGCCGCCACCTATTGGCCATCGGTAGCAATGCGCATGTCCGATCAAGTCGGCACCGTGAGTGAAGGCAAGTACGCCGACATCATCGCCGTCCGCGGCGATGTATTACGCAACATCAATCTATTGCAGAATGTGGACATCGTGATCAAACACGGCCGCAGGTGGAAGTAATGACCATTCAACTACGTTCAATGACCCCCGAAGACGTCGAGCCGTGTGGCAGGATCTGTTACGAGGCGTTCAGAGGGATTGCTGAGAAGCATAGTTGTCGAAAAGACTTTCCCGTTCCCGAAGCGGCGATCGAACTCATGCGAATGCTTCAAACCCATGACGTTGATGTCGATGGGCGAATACCACGAACCGCGCGGTTGTTATTTACCGTCTGTTGGGTATTGAGCGCTGTGTTCCGTTCCCCGGCCCCTTGGAAAGTGGTATAAAAAGAGCCATGAGTACGCCTGCCGAAAGAGAAAAGATGCTGGCCGAGATGACGCGAGCCGAAAAGGCTGAGCTGCTCCGTTGGATTGTGCGCGACCTCGGCGACGACTTTCCCGGCATCGAAAGCAGGCCCGACGTTATGGGCGGTGTGCCATGTATCACTCGCACTCGCATACCTGTATGGCTACTGAAGCAGTCACGTCGACTCGGCACAAGCGAAGCCGACCTGCTGCGCGACTATCCCACACTCACGGTACAAGACCTCGCCAACGCCTGGAACTTCGTTCGCTCTCACCGCGCCGAGATAGAAGCGCAGATTGAAGCTAACGAGAAAGACAATGATTGATGGCGCTGTACGCCGACGAGAACTTTCCTTTACGTGTAGTTGAGGAGTTGAGACGGCTGGGCCACGTCGTGCTTACGGCTTTGGAAGACGGCAAAGCCAATCAATCAGTCACAGACGCTGAGCTGTTAGCGAGAGCGATCGAACTCAAACGAACGCTCCTGACTCTCAATCGCCAAGACTTCAAGCGACTACACCTTCAAGTTCCCGAGCATACAGGGACAATCATTTGCACTGAAGATCCGGATCGTGTCGGACAAGCGGACAGAATTCACCTGACGATCGCCGAAGTAGTCACCTTGAGCGGGAAGTTAATTCGCGTTTATCGACCGGCAAAGTAGAACGGTCTTCGATCCGGCGACAGCTGCCGTTGAGTTGGGCGCCCTCTTCGACCACGAGGGCGGGGGCGGCGAGATGGCCGCGCACGTTTGCGGTGCGGCCGAGGACCAGTTGTTTGCTCGCGAGGATGTCGCCTTCGACCGTGCCGTTGATTTTTGCAACCGCGACTTTGATGACGGCTTTTGTCACTTCCGCGCCCGTGCTGACGATGAGTGTGCCGTCAGTTGAGATGACGTTGCCGGAAAAGTGCCCGTCAATCCGCAGCATTGATTTAAAGCAGACTTCGCCGGTGAAGTTCACCACGTCACCCACGAAACCAAGCCAATTGTCTTTGTTGACGTTTGTCCGGTGGCCATTAACGAGCGTAGGCTGGCCGCGTTCGTCGCTGCTCGCAACTGCTTGAGTAGTCACTGCTGCTGCCCCTCTTTCTGTTCTTTTCCTGTGACCCGTTAATTACGATTAGGTGGGATCGGTGCCGCCGGGGAGCCGCCGCCGCTGCTATTGAACCGGGAGAAAAGACGAAATATCTTGCTGTTCGACACTATAACATCCGCGCTTGCTTCAAGAATGTTACGATTAGATTGCCGTTCGAAGGCAAAAACCAAAATGATCAAACGCACACTCGCCGTCAAATGACAATTCGCACAGGTCTTCAGCCCGGCGACATCGGCTACATCATCTACTTACACGGCGTGCTCTACGCGCAGGAATATGATCTCGATCG
>DASUPR010000060.1:0-15430 GCA_036281015.1 Pyrinomonadaceae bacterium | reverse complement strand
GGGGACGAGTTGCCGAAGGCACTGCCGGGCACGCGCGATTTCTTTCTGTGCGAACGTTATTGTTTGTACGCGGAGAGTGACGGAGACATTTATCGCGCGCGCATTTTTCATCAGCCTTATCCGTTGCGCGAAGCGACGCTGAAGAACCTCGAGACGAATTTGTTTGAGGTCAATCGCCTGCCTGTTCCGAAGGGCCAACCGATACTTCACTATGCCGACGAAGTGAACGTCGACATCTGGTACCTCGAGTCAGTCGAAGACGATTAAGAACGGCGTTTCAACATCTCGCGGTGGATGTGGGCGATCTCTTCGGCGGGAACTTTGGGTTGGCGATCGTAGGTGAGTAGACCGTTGATTTCCTGTTCGATGTCGGTCAACTGCGTATAGCAGAAACCGGCAAGAAAGACTAACGCCGAAATTCCTTTCATCAGGTCGCGGTATTTCTCGACCAGCTCTTCGGGATTCTCAAACGAATCGTAGAAACGATAAAGCACGTCGCGCTGGTCGGGCGGAATGTCGGGCGGAATCGCCAGAAACCCGCCAACCTCTGAAAGCATGATCGGCTGTCCGCGATATTCAGAACCACGTGCAAACAACGGCTTCTCGCCAATCCAAACGGTCGCCGGCAAACCTTCACCAGCCAGCATCTTCTCGTAACGTTTCAACAGCACCGCCGACGAAGGCGAGTAATCGTGAATCGCGCAGACGTCGGCGATGTCCGTGTGTTCCCAGCCGTCGTTATCGATCACCGGACGCGTCGCATCGAGTCGCCGTGTCGTGCGGACCATGCGTTCGATGAAGGCGTACTGGCCGGCGTGCTGTTGGGCCAGTTGCGGAAAACCCATGCTCTCGTTCACCGGCACCCACGCGATGATGCACGGGTGGTTGTAATCGCGGCGTACAGCGCGCTGCCACTCCGCTGATAGCCTTTCTTCCGCCTGCAGCGACCACTCGCGCGCGTTTGGCATTTCTTCCCAAACCATCACGCCGAGCCGGTCGCACCAGTAAAGCCAGCGCGGGTCTTCGATCTTCTGGTGTTTACGCACGCCGTTGAAGCCGAATGCCTTGGCCCAACCGATGTCGGTTTGCATTGCTTCATCGGATGGCGCGGTCAGCAGTCCCGATGGCCAGTAACCCTGGTCCAGGATCATTTGCAGGTAAACGCTCTCGCCGTTCAAAAGGAACTTCGCGTCGCGCAGTTCAATGCCACGCACGCCAAAATACGATCTGATCTCATCCAGCAATTCTTCCCCGTCGTACAAGCGCGCGGTCACGTCGTAGAGATGCGGCGACTCAGGCGACCACAGTTTTGCGTACGGAATGTTCAGGCTCAGATGGCCGGTCGCGACGGCGGTACGAGTCTCTCCACGCGTCACTAACTGACCGTGATCGCTCACTTCAACTTCAATGCGCCACGCCGACGAGGGTGCGTGGAGGTACACCATGAAGTCGACGATATTGCGCTGTGCCTGCGTGATGATGTGCAACTCTTCGAGTCGCACTGAAGGCACCGGTTCGAGCCAAACTGTTTGCCAGATTCCCGTGGTGCAGTAGTAGTCGATCTCCTGCGGTATGCCGGTGACCGACTGTTTGCCGCGTGGCTGCTCCGGATCCTGTTTGTCTTCGACGCGCAGGGTCAGACGATTAACGCCACTTTTGAGGTAAGGCGCGATATCGAATTGGAAAGGAACGTGGCCGCCCTGGTTGTGCCCGACTTCCTGACCGTTGACCCAGACCGTCGACGAATAATCCACGGCGCCGAAGTTCAACAGTATGTCGCGATCACGCCACTGCGCAGGCACCTCGAAATCGCGCGCGTACCAAACGTGCTCGTGAATCGACTTGTCTTTGATGCCGGACAGTTCGGCCTGGTAACAGAACGGCACGATGATGCGCTGGGGCAATTTGCGGCCGTCGTACCAGCCAAGTTGCAAGCCTTCGTTCGCATCGTCGAAGGCAAACTCCCACTCGCCGTTGAGATTGAGCCATTCGTCGCGAACAAATTGTGGTCGGGGATACTCGGGGCGAGGAATCGCTGTTTCTTCGGCCATCACGATTTCAAGATTAACAAGAGATTCTTAAAAAGCGCAGTGTCGTAGTCGAGCTTGTTTTCGTTCGTGAAAGTAGTTCTCCAAACCTCGTTCGAGTGAGGGCATCAGCGTGCCTCGCTCACTCGAAAGGGCGCTGAAGTGTGGACGGCGTGCCGTCAGACACAACGATGCATTCGGACGGCCGCGCACAAACGTGCGATTGCTGCCGCCCATCTCGGCCACTAATGCCGCGAAGTCCGCCCACGTCGCCGCGCCTTCGTTCGCGAGATGCCAAACGCCGTGCTCGCCGTCGATCAGAAGATCGAGCGCGGCATTGACCAGATGAGGCACGTACGTCGGCGAGATCGTAACGTCGTCGGCGGCAACAAAGTGCTTGCCAGTCTCGAGTGATCGCAGGACTGCGTGAACGAAGTTGAATTCGTCCCATGGTCCAAAGAATGCACTGGTCCGAATGATCAGCGCTTCGGGATACTGCTTGAGCACTTCCGCTTCCGCGCGCAGCTTACTCAAGCCGTAAACATTCAACGGCGAACCGTGATCGCGTTCGACGTACGCTTCGTTCTTCTGCCCGTCGAAGATCAAATCGGAAGAGAACGTGACTAACGGAATCTCGCGATCCGCGCAGATCGAAGCGAGATTCGTTGGCCCGGCAACATTCTCGCGCATACAGCGATCGACTTCATTTTCCGCGTCGTCAACGCGGACGTAGCCGGCGGCGTTGATGATGGCCCAGGGCTCGAAACGTTCGACCGCGGCTTTGACCGAATCCGGCTCCGCAATGTCGAGTTGCTGCCGGCTCGCAAGGTAATAAGACAGTCCGCGTTGCTCGCACATCCGCGCGAAAGCTTTGCCGAGTGTTCCGGTTGCGCCGGTGATCAGTAGAGCGCGGCCGAGATCGCCGGTTGAGCTCGTATGACGCACGCTCGCGGTGATCTCGGGTGTGTCCTCGTGCGAGAAACGATCGAAACGGCGCCACCAACCTGAGCTGTCCAACACCGGATGGTTGTAGTCGTTGCCGTCCGCGAGCGTCTTCAACATCTTCGCCAGCGCTGTCGGCCGTGGCATCGTGCTACGAAGATCGAAAACACCTGATTCGTAAAAGCCGTCTTCTCTTGTCAGCAGACTGTTCCAGTCAAACGAGCCAAACGCGGCCCACGCTGTGACAGCGCGAATGTCCACGCCCTCATCCCTCAGCGACTGCGCGGCGTCCCAAATCTCTTTGAACCAGCGGAGTTGTTCTTCTCGTGTGCAGGCAAGATGCGCTTCCGTGATCGTGACCGGCCGCTTGTAACGATCCCAGACTTCTTTGATAAGCGCTTTCGGCTCGAGCATTCCCGCACGACACGCGCGCACGGCTTCGACGTCGGCGTAAGTTTGGCGCCCGTTGCCCCCGTGACACGAGATCGGGTAGCGCGCGAGACGATGATCGAGAAAGCGCTGACTCGTAACGTAATGATTCAACCCGAGGATGTCGGGTGGCATCGGATTGTCGAGAAACCACTTCAGCTCGTCTACGTTTATGCCGACGTGCCGGAAGTACCGCCACATGAGCTTGCGGCGATTCAACTGTCCGTTCAGCAAATCAAAAGTCAGCCAGCGGCGTTCGTTCTCAAACTCTGCCTGATAAGCCAGTGGCCGCGTGCTGTACGTCCTGCCGAGATCTTCCGTTTGAATCAAACGCGCGCTCGGATTCACTTTGCGGATCTCGCGCATCGAGAGCACCGTCGCACGGCACTGCGCCAGAAGCGCCTTGGCAAATGACAGTGGATCGCGGTGGTGCGGATACCAGAGACCGTAGAGACAACTGAAACGCGCAGTCGTCAACGGTTCGTTAACGGGCGTGTAGTCTTCGACCCAGGGAAAACGTCGCGCGACTGCGCCCGCATACTGGGCGAGCTTTTCCGGAAACTCCGGATCGAGCAGGTTCGTGTAAGGTGGACCACTGCCGTGATGCAACAGGCCGACGATGGGTTTGATTTCTAAACGGCGGAGATGGTTGAGCCGCTCGTCGGCCCAACGCCAATCGAACTCATCGAGACTTCGGGGCGCAGTGCGCTCCCACAACACCGGATAACGAACACACTTAATCCCCAGCGAGGCGAGGCGATCGACATCGCTCATGCGTAACGCATGCCCGCTCCGTTCGAGTTGATCGGAATACCTGTTTCCTACCCGATTGACTGTCGCTTCCACGCCGGCCCACAGAGCCGGCGTTGCTTCAGCATTCACCGCCGAATCACTCATCTCTTCAATTCGTCTCAGGTCTGGGTCAACGGTTGCTGCTGTGGCGGCTGACTCGGTAGCGACGGAAGCTGCCGTGCTTTGCCGTTCCCGTTCCCGTTTCCGTTTCCGGCGCGTGCGATTCCGCTGACCATAACCAGCGCCTCTTTGCGCTTCACGCTGTTCATCTTCGAGTAGACAGTCAGCGCCTGAGCGACAATCTGGTCCATGTTGTAATACTTGTACGTGGCCAGCCGCCCGACAAAGTGCACACCTGTTGTTGCATCGGCCAGCTCTTTGTACTGCGCATAGATTCCCGCGTTCTCTTTCCGGGGCACTGGATAATAAGGATCACCTTCGCTCTGCGGAAACTCGTAGACGATGCTCGTCTTCGAGTGTTCCTGACCCGTCAAATACTTGAACTCCGTCACGCGCGTGTACAAATGCTCGTTCGGAAAATTGATCACCGGCGCCGGCTGGTAAACCTGAACGTTGTGCGTCTCGTGTTTGAACTCGAGCGAGCGATACGGCAACTTTCCGTAACGATAATCGAAGAACGCATCCACTGGACCCGTATAAATCATCTCCCGAAACGGAATATCTTTTTCCACTTCACGATAATCACAATTCAATAAGACCTTGATATTCGGGTGGTCCAGCATGTTCTCAAACATGCGCGTGTAGCCGTGCAATGGCATGGCCTGGTACGTGTCCGTAAAGTATCGATCGTCGCGATTGGTGCGCGTCGGAATGCGTGAAGTCACACTTGAATCGAGCTCGGACGGATCGAGTCCCCATTGTTTGCGCGTGTAGTTCCGAAAAAACTTTTCGTACAACTCGCGTCCGACCTGGGTGACCACAACGTCTTCAGACGTCTTGATCCGCTCTCTCGGCTCGGCGACTTTCTTGAAAAACTCTTCCACTTCAAACGAAGTCAAACTCAAGCCGTAAAGCGTATTGATCGTATCCAGATTGATCGGAATAGGAACGATTTGTCCGTCAACGCACGCTCGCACTCGATGTTGATACGAACGCCATTCGGTGAACCTCGACAGGTATTCAAAAACCTCGCGCGAGTTGGTGTGAAAGATGTGCGGTCCGTACTTGTGAACGAGAATTCCGTCCTCGTTGTAATGATCGTAAGCGTTGCCGCCGATGTGCGGGCGCCTATCGCAAAGCAGCACCTTCTTGTTCGAACCCCTTGCCAACCGTTCCGCGAGTACGCTGCCCGCGAACCCGGCCCCTACAATCAGATAATCAAACACGATCAAATACCCCCTTGTTTCTGAGATTTGTTCTTAAGCAGCAACACCGCGTTGCGCCTGTCCCGCTCGCGCGATCAGCGCCGTGCGTGTTCTGTTTGCCACTGCCTCGTCAATCAGCCGCGACATGCGTGCCCACGTTTCATCCCATGACATCGTCGCGAGAAACTTGTCGACTGTCTCCAGCCACTGTTTCCGGTCCGCTTCTGATTTCAGCAGGTCCTCGATCGCCGCGCTGAATTCCCGCGCGTCGTTGGCAATGCGAACTAATCCCGTCTGTCCGTACGGGTAAACAACATCCCGAATCGGTGTTGAAACAACGGGTTTTCCTGCCGCCAGGTATTCAGGTGTTTTTGTCGGGCTGATAAATCGCGTGGAGTCGTTCTGGGCAAACAACAGTAACGCCACGTCCCAACCGGCAACGTACGCCGGCAGGTCCTGGTAACTCTTGCTGCCGAGATAATGAATGTTTTCGCGCTTGGGCAGAATTTCCGGATCGATCTTCACGACCGGACCCACGATGACAAACTGCCAGTCAGGGCGGTTCTGCGACAGTTGATCCAGCAGTTCAACATCGAACCGCTCGTCGACGACGCCGAAGAAGCCCATTCGCGGATGCGGAATTTGCCGTTGATCTTCCGGTTCTGCGATTGGCTTTCGCGCCTGCATGAAATGATCGCGATCGATACTGCTCGGGAACGCATACACCGAGTGATGCTGGTCGCGTTTCGCTTCGTAGAGACTTTGGCCGCCGGTGAAAACGAGATCCGCGGTCTTGAACAATTCGCGTTCGCGAAGTTTCAGACATTCCGGCGCGCCTTTGAACGCCGAGAGCTCGTCCATGCAGTCGTAAACAACTGCGAGCGGGCGCAGGTGACGCGTGAAATCCAGCGCCATCGGCGTGTAATACCAAACTAAATATTGCTGAATGTTGTTTTCCACGATCAACCGTTGCACCATGTCGTGGAGCACGGCAAGCTTCGCCACTTCGCTGCACAGTCCTTCCGGTAAATACGGAACAACAACTTTGAGATTCTTTTCGCGTTCGTGTACTTCCAACCGCATCGAGCCGTTGTCGAAAATCGGTTCTTCTACAAAGAAGACACGGCGTTCGCGTGCGCAGCGTTTAAGCAGGTGTTGCGGACGTTGATAAACGAAGTCCCAACGCAGATGGGAGAAGCAGATCAGATCGGGCTTGGTCTGGCCGGCGTTTAGAGTGTGGTTATCCACGTGCACAAATATCCTCCTGCAAAGCAGAGTTGATGGTTGAGTGTCTGAGTAAATCTAAATTGCGATTCGGCGGGATGCGTTTCTGCGACTTAGACGACGCACATGATCTTCCCTAAAGATGTCATAAGTGTCGCCAGATCGTCATTTTAGATTTATCTAACGCCCGCGCTTTGTTTTCATACAACGACCTACGCGCGTTCGTGTTTTTTCCGTTCGAAACAATAAGCAGGTATGGTCGCACTCAAGTCGCGAGCAAATAGAGTGCCTGAGGTTCTACTTAGATCATGCTGTCGGCGGAGCGGGCTGTAAGAGAGCGTCGAGTTGATCACCGGGAAGGGCTTCGGCGGGTTCGAGGCCGCGGCGGAAGATTCGTGCGCCGGAAGAACCTTTCAACAATGTTACGCCGTCCTCGATACGAAGCATTGCACCCTCGCGCAGTGCGGCGACCGGCGTGCTGTCTTCTTCGTGAAACTGGAGTAAGCGTTGTTCGCGTGTTTCACCCATGTGAGTGGAGTTCTTGTCCGGATCGAGGTAGTGCGGATTGATTTGAAACCAAACCAAGCCGAGTGCATTGAACGACGGCGGCTGAACGATCGGCATGTCGTTCGTTGTTTTGATGGTCGGCGCGGCGACGTTTGAACCCGCGCTGGAGCCGATATAAGGCATGCCGTCTTGGACGCGCTGGCGGATCGGATCGAGAAGATTAAAGTCGTAGAGAGCTTTTAGCAGGCGGAACGTGTTGCCGCCGCCGATGAAGATCGCTTCGGTGTCTCTCACGGCGCGCACCGGATGCGCGGTCGTATGGATCGACGACAACTCGTAACCCATCTTCGCAAAACGCTGGATCGCGGTGCCGGCATACGCGTCGCGGTCGTGAAGTGCGTAAGGCACAAACAACACGCGTTTCACCTCGCCGAGAAAATCACGAATCTCACTTTCAGCATGATCCAGGTAGCCGCTGCCGTACAGCGTCGAATTACTGATGAGTAACAACTGCATAGTCGCGTGATCTCCTCTTTCGATTTTATGTCCGCCAGCGTACACACATTGATGAATTTACAGACACCTTGCGTGTACTGAAAACAAACCTGACGATTTCAAAACCTACAGCACTTCCCAGCGGCACCGAAGTTGCTCCCTCACAACACAAAGCTTACAGTTTTAAGGAGAGCTGCAATGGAAAGTAAGGCAAAGATCCTGGGTCATGCAATTCACCCGATCTTGATCGTGTTTCCACTCGGTCTGCTATCGACAGCCGTAATCTTCGACGTCATTTATCTCATAACTGCGAACCGCACGTGGTCGTTCGTCGCTTTCTGGATGATCGCCGCGGGACTAATCGGCGGTCTCGTCGCGGCGGTGTTCGGTTTGATCGACTACCTGTACATCCCGAGCGGCACGCGAGCGAAACGGATCGGAATGTATCACGCGTTGGTTAATGTCACCGCAATCATTCTCTTTGCGTTGGGTTTCATGTTGCGTTGGGACGTGCCTGACAGCCCCACGACCACTGCGTTGCTCTGTTCTTTTGCCGGTGCGGCATTGGCGCTGCTCGGCGGCTGGTTTGGTGGGGAGTTGGTTGAGCGGCTCGGCGTCGGCGTTTATCCGGATGCGGATCTCAATGCGCCGAATTCGTTGACGCACGGCGGAGGAAATTTCGAAGCAGACGTACGTCATCAACAAAACTTACACCCAACTCGATAACAGATTCACTTGAAGGAGTCAGGATCAAAATGGCGAAAGCAAAGACGAGTCACGAATCGAAAACGACAACCGATCACGAAGAGATCCGGCAGTGGGTTGAAGAGCGTGACGGACATCCGGCGATAGTGAAGGGAACTGAGAAGGGCGGTTCGGCGATGCTGCGGATCGACTATCCCGGTTTCTCAGGTGAGGACAAATTGGAAGAGATAACCTGGGACGAATTCTTCGAGATCTTCGACGAGAACAATCTCGCCTTCCTTTATCAGGACAAGACGCAGGAAGGCGGGGAGAGCCGGTTCTCGAAATTCGTGAGCCGCGATCGGGCCGAGTAATGAACGTGGGAATGGTGATAGCCGAGCGCTATCACCATCTCCAGTTGATGTAGTAGGAATTTGCTAACCGGTTCAGATCGTTTCGCACCTTGGCCCAATCAGATTCTGCCTGGCCGCCGAGGCGGTGCCGGCGCATAAAGACGTTAATCGATCGGCCGCGGCTGAGAACTTCGCGCGCGAGGTTCGGAGCATACTGGCGATCTTCAGCGCGATCGCGCAGACGGTCCGTTGCTTCTTCAAATCTCTTTACATGCTCATTGATCTCGTCTTCTGTGCGGCTGCCGTTAAGCCGGCTGTGATCGAGTGCGTTGTCCAGTGAATCCTTGTAACGATCCGTGTCTGACTCGAGGTCTCTGATAACTTCGCGCACGTTGCCGCGATACCACTGGCGTTGTGCGAGAGTGCTTCCGGTGGAAACGATCAGGAAAGTGGAAACCGCTACTGCCAAAATCGTGAATCTTCTCACTAATAATGGTCCTCCGGTTCAAATTTACTGTCCAACTTTAGACGTTCGGAACTTCTTTCTGGTCGAGAAAACTGATTTCTGCGGTTTAGGAGAACACCGGCGCACGGTATAAACTTCGCAACGATCATCGGGATGTACGAATCACTTTCGCAGTATTCACCGCAGCAGTTAGTGCGCTACCGCGCCATATCGGTCGGGTGCGCGTTGCTGACGTTGTCGATCGGCGTCGTTGGTTTGCTCGGCTGGATTCTCGACAATGAGATTCTCAAGCGTATTCATCCAGCTCTCGTCACGGTCAAGGCAAACACTGCTGTCTGTCTCATCCTGACTTCCGCGGCGCTGCTGCTCCTGCGCGACCCGTTGACCACGAACTGGAAACGGCGCACGGGGCAGTTGTTTGCCATTCTTGTCGCTCTCGTCGGTTTCCTGACTTTGATCCAACATCTGACCGGTTGGAACATCGGCATCGATCAATTGCTCTTTACCGAAACAGAGGCGGCGGCGGGTCCGTCGTTTCCCGGTCGGATGGGTGTCGCCGCGTCGCTCAACTTCATCTTCTTCGGCTTCGCACTCATGTTTCTCGACGCGCGCTCGCCGCGATGGTTTCGCGTGTCGAACGTCGCTGTCTTGCTGGTTGTAACCGTCACCGTACTCGTCTTTCTTTACTACTTTTACGGCATCGAGACTCACGATCCCGTTGCGCGCTACTTCACGATCGCGCTGCATACCGTGATCGCGTTTTTCAGTCTCTGCGCCGGAATCTTGTTGATGCGTCCCGAACGTGGCCTCGTAGCGATCATGCTGGGAAATAGTCCCGGCGGCATCGTGGCGCGGCGCATGTGGCCCATGTTGCTGGTTGTCGTTCTCCTCGGATCCATCAGGGCTTTTGGCCGTGAATCCGGCTGGTTTGGCGCGGGGTTCGGAACGGCAATATTTGTTCTGAGCATCCTCCTGATCCTTGTTGCGTTGATCTGGTGGACTGCGGTCTCGCTCGATCGCACCGACCGTGAACGCCGGCAGGCAGAGAAACGTCTCGACGTGCTCTTTCGCGTCAGCGAACTGGTCCGCACGCTACGCGATCCTTACGAGCTCTCTTACGCCGTGGCGGAAACAGTCGGCGTCGAACTCGATCTGCGCCGTTGCCTGTTCAATGAAACAGACGTCGAGCGCGACCTGGAGATCGTTCATCGCGACTACTGCGATCGGGCCGAATCGGTCGCGGGGGTTCATCGCATCTCGGATTACAGCAGCGTCACTTCGGCCGCGATGATACGCGGCGAAGCAGTCATCAACTGCGACTCCAAAACCGATCCGCGCACCGCGGCGGATTACAAACGCGCTTACGAACCGGCTGGTGAACGCGCGTATGTCGCGGTGCCGTTGATGCGCGACGGCCACTGGGTCGCATCGCTGTGGGCGAGCGACGATCAGCCTCGCGAGTGGACGAAAGAGGAAGTGTCGTTGTTGCGCAGCGTTGCCGAACGCACGTGGACGGCGATCGAAAAGCTGCGTGCCGAAGCAGAGCGCGAGCGGTTGTTGCAAAGCGAACAGGAAGCACGCGATGTTGCGGAAAAAGCCAATCAACTCAAGGACGAATTTCTGGCCACGCTTTCACACGAACTGCGCAATCCGTTGAACGTCATTCTCGGCTACTCGGAACTGTTTTTACGAACGCCTGAAATTGAAGAGTCGTCGCGGCTGCGCAAGATGGCTGAAGCACTGCGGCGCAATGCGCAGTCGCAATCGCAGTTGATCAACGACCTGCTCGATCTCTCGCGGCTCCAGCGCGGAAAGATTTCTCTGAACCACGAAACTGTCTCGCTGGCGGCGATCATCGACAACGCGGTGGACACTGTGCGCACTGAAGCAGCGGCGAAAGGCGTCGAGATTCACCTGAACATCGGCGATCAGTTCTTACTGGTGGACGGCGACCGCCTGCGTCTGCAACAGATTGCGTGGAACGTTCTGAACAACGCGGTGAAGTTCACGCCCGCCGGCAGCATCAGAATCAGTCTGACTCGCGACGAGCGAGAGGCGGTGCTGGTTATCGAAGATACCGGCGAGGGAATCGATCCGAGCTTTCTGCCGCACCTGTTCGAGATGTTTCGTCAGGCCGACAGCAGCAACAGCCGCAGACACGGCGGCATGGGTATCGGCCTCGCGCTCGTCCGGCAACTCGTTCAGCTTCACGGCGGCACGATCGCGGCTGATTCAGAAGGAACCGGCAAAGGCTCCCGCTTCACCATTCGCCTGCCGCTCACAACCGATGCGGTTCGTAGTGCAACAGCCGCTGCGCCACCGCGCGCGCTGTCAGATCTAGCCGACACTGACTTTCTGATCGTCGACGACTCCGAAGACACGATCGCGATGTTGGACCAGCTGCTCAAGCTTAGCGGCGCAAACGTGACGACCGCGACGAACGGCGCCGACGCTTTGCGTATCGCGAGTGAAAGAGAGTTTGACGTCATCCTGTCGGACATCTCGATGCCGGGAATGGACGGCTTTGAATTTCTTCGACGGCTGCGCCGGATCTCAGGCCGCGAACACGTCCCCGTCATCGCAATCACCGGCTTCGGCCGCACGGACGACGTCGAGCGCGCCCGCGCCGCCGGCTTCCACTCTCACCTCACCAAACCCCTGAACGTCGACGCGCTCGCGGCGGTGCTCGAGCCGCTTACGAATGGAAAGCATCAATCATCCAACCGCGCGGCGCGGAATAATGGTTCGCCGGCGAGCGAGGTGTAGAAGCCGAAGCCCGCGAGGGCGAGGGCGATGAGTAGTGCGAGGACGAAATCTGTGGCGTACCACGCGGAGAAATCCGGAGTGATCGGATAGAAGATCAGGAAGTGCACGAAATAGATCGCCACGATCAAGGCCAGCAGCCCGTAACGATACAGCACCCAAACCACCATCGCGCCTGCAAGGAATGAGAACGGGATTGCGGCAGTGGATTCCTGCGTGAGGGTCAGGGCTACCGACACGATCAGCCACAACACAATCGCCGCGATGCGCTCGCGACGCAGGATCATGTAAAGCAACAGCAGAAAGAAGAGCACGATAAAGCTTTGAAAAATTGCGGCGAAGATCTGTTGCGTGAAGCCAAACGCAAACGAACGAATGCCGAGTAGTCGTGTTGCGGGAGCATCCATCCACGGAATGCGCGGCGCTTGGCCCAATAACTGCGGCACCAGGTTGGCCAGATAGAAGAAACAAAAGATGACCCCCAACCCGACAACCGATCCGATCAATATGTCGCGCCCGACCAGCGGATCGCGAAAACCTCCTGCGAGCACCCGGCTCCACGAAATGATCCGGCCCGGCCAACGCCGCCGCACAAACGGCTCGAACGCCAGGTAGACCACCCAGAAGAACACGGCCCAGAACAACATTTGCTGAACGCCGCTGATAAAGTTGATCGCTTCGTATTCGGCGGACACGTGATGAGCGGCAAACAGCCAGTGCAGAGAGGTGACTCCCGACAGAAATGCCGCCAGACGAAAGGCGCCCTTGCGATCGCCGCGACCGAGCTTCACGTTGCGCAACGCAAGAAACGCACTCCCAAGCATCACGATGATAAAGACTGAGAGCAACAGCACGATCAGCGCGCGCTGCCGGAAACGTGAGATGGTGAAATTCTGCTCCGCCGGTTGGTCCCACGGGTGAAAGATCCCGAAATAGACCGGCCGGTCTTCGAAGACAGCCGCTTCAACGTGAATCTTCGATGCCGGTTGGTTTGGATACGAACCGGTCCACGCGGCGCGTGCGGTTGATGCGTGCGGCGGCGTCCAGACTGGCGAAACGGGTTGCAGTTGCGCCTGGTCCAACCCGGCTTCTTTCAGCAACGTGGACCAGTCAGGTGTGGTTGTTGATGCTTGAGGCGAAGCACTGCTTGGCGGGACCGCAGAGAACGAACGCAATCTGCCTAACGTGTCGAGCGTCACGGTCGACATGCCCGGCAGATCTCGCGCGGGTTCATCCTCGTCCACGTAGCCGCCATTCGATACGTTGAAAGCACGCGGGCTCTGCCGGTACCAAAAATAGATCGCCGCCGGTTGTCCCGTGCTCAGTTGCTGCCAACGCGTGGGCGACGGATCGTTGTCGTGAATGTGACCGAGATATTGCCTGTCGGTCGATATGCCGTAGGCGGAATCACCCGGCGGAGCCGTGTAGCCAAACTTCTTCACCAGCTCGGTCGCGCGGTCGCGCAACACCTCGGGCGACTTTTCAAGCGGCACTTTGTGAAACAACATCATGTCGCGCGGGAGAAAGCAGAGGAGCGCGGCAAGCACAACGACGGAAGCAAACAGCGAAGCCGCCACGGCCGGTCTCAATCCGCCTTGTTTCGGCGCGGCTGCAACCATTTCCGGCGATGGTGTTTCGCCCGCGGCGAGCGCGGCCGCGAGTGGATCGCCGCCGGGCAACGCAGCCGCGACTTGCAACGCTGAAGCAGGACGCTTCGCCGTGTCTCGTTCGAGACAACGAAAGATGACGCGCTCGACCAGCGGATCGAGTTCGGGCACTAGTTCTCCGAGACTCGTCGGCGTCGTGTCGCTGCGTCGTAGTTGAATTAAGTCCTGCAATGTTGACGCTTCAAAAGCTCGCTTGCCGGTGAACACTTCGTACAGCACGAGGCCGAGCGAGTAGATGTCGCTCTTGGTCGTGAGTTCGTGGCCTTCGAGTTGTTCGGGCGACATATACGCGGGCGTGCCGGCCATTGCCTCGCGTTGGTCCAACTCTTCCGCGAGTGCGGCAATGCCGAAATCGGTGATGCGCACGTCGCCATGCTCGTCGAGCATGATGTTCGCGGGTTTCAGATCGCGATGCAGCACGCCGCGCTCGTGGACGGCGGCGAGACCAGCGCAGAGTTGCCGCGCGACGTCGATGGCTTTGGCCTGCGGCAGACGGCCGATGCGCTTGAGCAACGACGAGAGCTCTTCGCCGCGCACGAACTCCATCGAGATGAAATGTTGCCCTTCAAACTCGGCGACGTCGTACACACGGCAAACGTGGCGATGCGAGATCTGCCGCGCGACGCTCACTTCACGATAGAAGCGAGCGAGTGCCGGGCCGTTTGCGGTGAGCGACTCGGGCAAGAACTTGAGCGCGACCGGTTGCTTGAGTTTGAGATCGTCCGCGCGATAGACCTCGCCCATGCCGCCGCGGCCCAGCAGTCCCACAATGCGATAACGATCTGAAAGCACGTCGCCGGGGATGAACCGCGCGTTGTCGATCGAGTCAGCGGTGAACGATACGGATCGCCTCGATGGTTTCTCCGATGGGCCGGTGATCAATTTTGCGGCAACGTGGAAAACGTCTGTTTGGATGAAGTCCTCGGCCTGTCGATCGAAGGCGAGCATTTTTTCGACTTCGCGGCGCAGTTCGCGATCGGCGCCGCAGGCTCGGTCGAGGAAGGAAGCGCGATCTTTGGGATCGTGTTCGAGTGCCGCGTCGAAGAGTTCGTCAACTTTTCGCCAGTAATCGGGTTTCATCGGTGAGTCCTTCAGTCATCAGTCGGTAGAGCCACGCTTTCGAGCGTTGCCACTCGCGCCGCACGGTTCGTGGTGAGATGTTCAAGACCTCGGCTGTTTCCTCCACGCTCAAGCCGCCGAAGTAGCGCAGCTCGACGATTTTGCCTTTCTGCGGATCGACCGTTTCGAGAAAGTGCAGGGCCTCGTCGAGCGCGAGAAAGTGTTCGGGCGGCTGGCCGGCGAGTGCTGCGGCCTCGTCGAGTGAAACCTGGACCGCGCCGCCGCCGCGTTTGTCGCGTGCGTGCGCACGCGCGTGATCGATCAGGACATGACGCATCACTTGCGCACATACGGCAAAGAAGTGCGCGCGGTTCTGCCATTCATATCCTTGCTGACCGGCAAGTCTCAAGTAAGCTTCGTTGACCAGCGCTGTTGCTTGCAGCGTGTGGCCGTCACGTTCCTGGCTCATCTGGCGGCGCGCGATGCGGCGCAATTCAGCATGGACGAGAGGAAGCAGCCGGTCGAGCGCAGACTTGTCGCCTTTACCCCAAGCGGCGAGTAGTAGGGTGACTTCTTCCCGCAAAGTCCGCGAATTCTACATCCGTGGCCGCTTTTTCTTCAATTCGTCGCTTACTTAGGTGAGCGATATTTTGCAGCTTAGTTGGAGGAAATAATGAAGCTACTAGTCACTTTCGCC
>DASUPR010000059.1:0-4483 GCA_036281015.1 Pyrinomonadaceae bacterium | reverse complement strand
CACCGGCGGTCCGGGTTGGAACCTCGGCGAGGCTTACAAAGTCCAGCGCTTCTTTCAAGACACGTTTCATCGCCAACTCCCGATCGCGGTTTTCGGTCAGGGTGCGATTCACGATCGCTGGCGCCTGGACCATCGCAACTCGATGGACATCTCGCTTCATCCGGACAGCGCCGAGGGCCAGGCGTTGTTGAATTTTCTACAGCGAAACGGAATTCCTTATCTCGCGTTTCGCTCGGCTATTCCCGGCACTGCCACTGGTCCACACATCCACATCGGTAGACCATCTCATCGTTATTGACGACTCATGAGAACCATTACCTCTTTGCTCTTCGGCGCAACGCTTCTCTTTACGCCATTCATCACTACACCTGCTCAAATGAACAATCACCGGTCGCTTACCGAGAAACAAGCGTCGCACTTTGCGGCGTTGGCGCTGAAGTGCGTCGCGCGTGAGTTTCCCAACAAGCCCGAACACGTGGTCAATAACGCCAGTGACGTCCAAAGCCCCAAAGCACTGCACCCGGCTTTCTACGGCTGTTACGACTGGCACTCTTCGGTGCACGGTCACTGGATGCTGATCCGTTTGCTCAAAACTTTTCCCAATCTTCCCGAGTCAGCACAGGTACGCAGCGCGCTCAACACAAACCTCACCGCTGAAAACATCCGCGCTGAAGTTGCTTACATGAAGCAGCCGAATCGCCAATCGTTCGAGCGCACTTACGGTTGGGCCTGGGCCTTGAAACTATCGGAAGAACTTCACGACTGGAACGACGCCGACGGCCGGCGCTGGTCCGAGAACCTCAAGCCACTCGCAGAAACACTCTCAAAGGCGTATCGCAATTTTCTTCCCAAGCAAACCTATCCGATCCGTACCGGCGTGCATCCAAACACGGCTTTCGGATTAGCGTTTGCGCTCGACTACGCAAAGACAACAGGCGATCGAGAATTGGAATCGCTGCTCAACGAGCGCAGCCGCACCTATTACGCAAAGGACACGAACTATCCCGGCGCATGGGAGCCCGGCGGTGAGGACTTCTTTTCCGCGGCGCTGATGGAAGCCGATCTCATGCGGCGGGTCATGAAGCCGGCGGAGTTTGCCGCGTGGTTTCGGCGCTTTCTACCCGGCGTTGCAAAAGGTAGTCCGGCCGCTCTGCTACAGCCGGCCATCGTCACGGATCGCAGCGATCCAAAGCTCGTCCATCTCGACGGCCTGAACCTGAGTCGTGCCTGGTGCATGCGCAGCATCGCGCGGGCCTTGCCCGCAAACGATCCGGCTCGCACTGTTCTTTCCGAGTCGGCCGATAAACACGCTGCGGCCGCGTTGGCCCACGTCGCTAGCGGAGACTACGCCGGCGAGCACTGGCTGGCTTCTTTCGCGGTGTTTCTGTTGTCCTCTGATAAATAGACGTCAGAAAATTAACCATTCAACTGCAAGTCTCCCCGCCTCATCCGTTCAATCCGTGGTTTTAGGTACCCAACTATGAAAACTATAGCCATCTCTGTCACCGCCTTCGTCTTCCTCCTCATCAGCGCCATCGTTCAACAACCCGACTACACGCAGCTAAAAGCCGATGCCGAAGCGCAGTACTCCGCCGGGTCTTACGAACGCGCTAACGAAATCTACGCTCGCGTCGACAAGACGAAGTTGGGCCCGAGCGATCTGCGCTGGGTCGAGTTTCGTCTGGCCGACACGTTGTGGCGCTCGCAGGCAGCAACGCAGACTGCCGATTCGACGAAGTTTGAAACCGCGCAGAAGCAACTCGAACAACTCATTCGCGTCGTGGAAAAGGAAGAGGATCGCGATCTCGTCTGGGCTGAAGCGCACGAGTCGTTGGCGGATTTCTTCTGGACGTCTCGCACGCAAATGAACTGGGGCTCAGCCTGGCCGCACTTTCAACAGGCGCTCGATTGGTGGGCCGGCCAGCGCGATCTCGACCGCGCGCGTGCGCGTTACCTCAAGATGGTTTTCAAAGCCGCTCATCCGCGTTCTGACGGCTATTACTATTACACCTCCTACGGCAATTACATTCCCATCGACGTTCTCGAAAACGCGCTGAAGATCAGCAACACGGCAAACGAGCAATCGCACCTGCATTTCCTGATCGCGATGACAATGCGCTACACCGCCGGCGACTATCCATCGCGCCAGCGTGTGCCGGATGAATTTGAAGATGCGCTCGCCGGTGGCCGGCAAACGGATTGGTACGACGACGCCCTCTATCATTACGCTGACTGGCTGAACAACAACGGGACCCTCCGTCAGCTCGAAGACGGCCAATGGCAGCAACAGCCTGATTTCGTGAAAGCGCTGGAACTTTATCGCCGCCTCACGCGCGAGTTTCGCAAAGGCGAGACGCCGTATTTCGATCAAGCACAGGACCAGATCAGAAACATCACCACAGCGACTCTCAGTGTCGGCGTGTCGAACATCTTTCTGCCCGGCTCCGAGATTCAATTCGGTTTGAACACACGCAACGTGCAGCGTGTAGATTTCGCGCTCTACAAATTCGACATGACGCGCGACATACGTTTCAGCCAAATGGGCGACGCGGACCAGGGCGACATGGAGTCTGAAACGTGGCTGCAAAAACTACCGATCGCTGGACGGGCACCCGTCAAAGCATGGTCCAGGCCCATTGAGAACAGTGAGTCGCATCAACAACACAACGCCCAGGTTCGCGTCGAAGGTCAACTTCCCGCGGGCGCGTATCTGCTCGAAGCAAAGAGCGGATCGCTTTCGGCGCGCGACATCATTCTCGTTTCCGACGCGACACTGGTGATCAAGTCGTCGGCGAGACAGGCGCTGGTGTTTTTCGTCGACGCCGTCACCGGTGCGCCGATCGCAAATGCAAACGTTGCGCTGTGGGAGAGTTATCACCAGTCCAGTAAATGGCACTGGCGGCGTTTGCGGCAGACCACCGGTGCCGACGGTCTTGCGCGTTTCACCCTCAATGCATCCAGCAGCTCGAACCAACTCTTTGCCACTGCCGCGATCAACGAGCGACAGGCTTTTGCGGCGAGCTATTCCTACAGGCCCGGAGGACAAGGAGATGCGTGGCGCATCTACGCGTTTACCGATCGTCCCGCGTATCGTCCGAAGGAGACGATGCAGTGGAAGTTCATCGCCAGACGTCGCGGCGCCGAAAGCTATTCGACACCGGCGGGTCAGGTTATCGAATATCAGATCGACGATCCGCGCGGGACGAAAGTCACCGAAGGAAAGGCGACGTTGAATGCGTTCGGCAGCGCGTGGGGATCGCTCGAGTTGGGCGAGCAGTTACCGCTCGGCGAATACCGGGTGCAGTTTTGGACCGAGGGCCGGCGCAACGGCATCGGCGGCGCACAACTGTTTCGTCTCGAAGAGTACAAGCTTCCGGAATTCAAAGTCGACGTTAAGACACCCGAACAGGACGGCAAGAAAAAGTCGTTTCGTCTCGGCGAGAAAGTCGAAGTCGAGATACAGGCCGACTATTACTTTGGTGGTCCAGTGAGCAATGCTTCAGTTGAGGTCGTCGTCTACCAGAATCCGTTCTATCACTACTGGTTTCCGCGTCGTGATTATCCGTGGTACTACGACGACTTCCAGCACGCGCGCTACTACTACGGCGGCCAGGGGTCAGTAGTTAAACGTGAAACGATCAAGACAGACGCGACCGGCAAAGCAAAGCTGAGCTTCGACACGCCACGCGAGAACTACAATCAGGATTTTCAGTATCGCATCGAAGCGCGCGTGGTTGATTCGTCGCGGCGCGAGATCATCGCGAGCGACACCGTACGCGTCACGCGCCAACGTTATTACGTCTATCCACGGCCGGCGCGAAACATCACGCGTCCGAAAGACAAAGTAACCGTCGACATCAAAGCGATCGACGCGAACGAACAGCCCGTGCAGACCGAAGGCACCGTGAAGGTTACGCGCGATTACTGGTGGGAGATCTGGATCGATCCGCGCGGCCGTGAAGTGCAGGGCGAGGAGTTGCGGCAGTTGCGAGAGCGTGGTGATTTTCCGCCCGTTCAACAACGCGGTCAGCGGCCGTGGCGCTTGAAGTTTCGTGGTTATCAGAGCGAAGACGTCTCGACGCAAACGGTGAAGACCGACGCGGAGGGCATGGCGCAAGTTAACTTCACGCCTGATAGGGACGGCTACTATCGTGTGGCCTGGACCAGCAGCCAGGGCGCGGATCCGAAACGCGATCGTTTTCTGCCACTGATCAAAGCGGAGACTTATGTTTTCGTCGCGACGAATGCGACGACGGAACTCGGTTATCGGCGCGGTGGACTCGAGATCGTCGTTGATAAAGACACGTTTCGCGCGGGACAAACAGCGCCCGTGATGATCAATGTTCCCGTGCCGGATCGTTACGTGTTGTTCAGCGTCGAGGGTGAAGATCTTTTTAGTTACAAGGTGATTCACGTTACCGGAACCGCAAAACTGATCGAAGTCCCGATCGAAGAGAAGCACGTGCCAAACGTTTATCTCAGC
>DASUPR010000058.1:0-14469 GCA_036281015.1 Pyrinomonadaceae bacterium | reverse complement strand
CGTCCGCGCCGCGTGCAACTCGCCGTCCTGATCGATCGCGGCAAGGAACATCGCGAACTCCCGATCCAGGCCGACTACATCGGCAAACTCGTGCCGACCAAGAAGAGCGAGATCATCAAGGTCATGCTGCAGGAATTTGACGAGGAAGAAGGCGTGGTAATTGTCGAGCGGCCGTCCGAAACGGCTTGAGCGGAAGCGGCCAATGGCCGCTTTTTTTATGTGCATAGATGCAGACAACTTTTAATCGGCGCCATCTGTTAGGTATTCGCGACCTCAATGCAGGGGAGATCACGCACCTGCTCGACACGGCGGAGACTTTCCGCGACGTCTCGAAGCGCGAGATCAAAAAAGTGCCTGCACTGCGCGGCCGCACCGTGATCAATCTCTTCTTCGAATCTTCAACTCGCACGCGCACATCTTTCGAAATCGCCGCGAAGCGGCTCTCGGCGGATGCCGTCAACGTGAGCGTCTCGACTTCCAGCGTCACCAAAGGCGAAACGTTGCTCGACACCGCTCGCAACCTCGAAGCGATGGCGCCCGATTGCATCGTCATTCGCCACTCGATGGCCGGCGCGCCACAACATCTCGCACGCATGTGCAACGCGCCGATCGTGAACGCCGGCGACGGTTCGCACGAACACCCAACGCAGGCGCTGCTCGACGCGTTGACCATTCGCGAGTACAAAGGCCACATCGAAGGTTTGAAGGTGGCGATCGTCGGCGACATCCTGCACTCACGCGTCGCGCGGTCCAACATCTACCTGCTCACAAAACTCGGTGCGAAAGTGAGTGTCGGCGGTCCGGGCACACTCGTGCCTGACGAGTTCGTGAACATCGTCGACGACGGCCTTACGATCGAACGACATTTCGAAGACGCGATTGGAGGCGCCGACGTCGTAATGATCTTGCGCATTCAACGCGAGCGGCAGGACGCGGCGTTCTTTCCGTCGATGCGCGAATACGCCGTGCACTACGGATTGCAACCACGCCATCTCGAGCGCGCCGCACCCGACGCGATCGTGATGCACCCGGGACCGATGAATCGCGGTGTCGAGATCTCCTCGGAGATTGCCGACGGCAGCCGTTCGCTGATTTTGGACCAGGTGACAAACGGCGTCGCAGTGCGCATGGCTGTGCTCTATTTACTTGCAGGCGGTTCTCATCAAGACACAGAAGAAAAGGGATGAAGCTACTAATCGCCAACGGATACGTCATCGATCCGTCTCAACAAGTCAACGCCGGAAAGAATTTGCTGATCGAGAACGGCCGCGTTCTTGATTTTCTTAATCGGGGCGAAGCCCCCCCGGACGACGCGCACGTTCTCGACGCGACCGGTCTTGTCGTCGCGCCGGGTTTCATCGACCTCCACACCCATCTGCGCGAACCGGGTCAGGAATACAAAGAGACAGTCGCAACCGGCGCGGCCGCGGCAGTCGCCGGTGGTTGGACCAGCATCTGCGCGATGCCGAACACAGATCCGATCAACGACAATCCCGCCGTCACGCGTTTCATCCTCGACCAGGCGAAGGCAGCAGAACTCGCCAACGTGTTTCCCATCGGTGCGGTCACGAAAGGCAGCGGCGGTAAAGAGCTCGCCGAGATGGGCGAGATGAAGAAAGCCGGGATCGTTGCCGTTTCAGATGATGGCCGTCCGGTGCCGACCTCCGGCATGATGCGACGCGCGATGGAGTACGCGCGCGGTTTCGATCTTCCGGTGATCGATCATTGCCAGGATCTGTCGTTGAGCGCGGGGGGCGTGATGCACGAGGGCCGCTGGTCTTTGATTCTCGGTCTCAAAGGTATGCCGGCTGCGGCGGAGGAAGTAGACGCGGTTCGCGACTGTGTTCTCGCAAAGCTGACTGGCGCCAAAGTTCACCTTGCTCACGTCTCCACACGCGGCGCAATTGAAGCCGTGCGACAAGCCAAGAACGACGGTTTGCTGGTTAGTTGTGAAGTCACGCCGCATCATTGGACGCTGACCGATGAAGCCGTTGCGGAGTACGACACAAACACGAAGATGAGCCCGCCGTTGCGCAGCCGCGATCACGTTGACGCGGTTCTGGCTGCGATGAAAGACGGCACGATCGACGCGATTGCGACCGACCACGCGCCGCATCACCAGGATGAAAAGGGTTTGGAGTTTGACCAGGCGCCGTTTGGCATCACGGGTCTCGAAACGGCCGTGGGCCTCGCATTTGATCTGGTTCATCAAGGACTAATGGACTTGGAACGAGTTGTCGAGATGTGCGCAACGAATCCCGCGCGAATCTTCGGTTTGACCGAACGCGGTTCGCTGAAGAAAGGTTCGCACGCGGACATAACGATTCTCGATCCGCAACTCGAATGGGTGTTTGACGTTAACCGTTCCAAATCGAAAAGCCGCAACACTCCTTTCAACGGACGCACAATGCAAGGCGCGGCTGTAGCGACCATCGTGGGCGGCCGGTTGGTCTATCTTCATCCCGATTACACTCGCCTCAACGAACTGCAGCAACGCGGAGCCACCGCGGGCAGCCACGGGTCGAAAAAATAAAACCCACACTTCCGACACCACAAAATCATTGCCAATCCGGAGACGCGGCCCTAAAATGCTCCGGACCTGTTCCCAAACTAAATATTTCCTAGACCCCTACAACACCACGGAGGTCACATGAAGAGGAAGCTCAGCAGCCTTACCGGTATTGCCGCACTCGTCATTATGCTGATCGCTCCTGTGTGCGTAGCTGACAAAAGCTCGGCCAGGCTGCTGAAGCAACAAGAGCGCTATACCTTGTCGCTGGAATTGGAATTTACCAAGAAAGAACAAAATGCCCTGGAGCATGCGATTTCGGTCCTGTTTGATGTAGGACCAAATGGCTATGCGACAGGGTTTCTGGTAGGCAATGGGCTTGTAATGACTGCCTATCACGTGATCTCGGGAAACCTGAGCACTACCAAAAAGGTAATGCTGGGTTTCAAGTCCTCCGACGAGCTTGCGGTGAAGGTTTACGTCGACGGCTGTCGGGCCAAAGTGATCAAAGTGGACAAGGAAGCCGATCTCGCTTTGCTCGAGATGTGCCGCAATTCCCGCGACGCGAAGGCTCCGACGTTCCAGACGGCGCCCGTTAAGGACGACAAACTCTTTCTGATCGCGCGGCCGCATGGTGACAAAGTCGTGAGTCACGGCAGCTTTTACGGGAACTACATGCTGGGCAATCAGGAATACTGGTCGGTGAAGATCGACAGCCGCGATGGTTTCTCGGGCAGTCCGGTTTACAACTCGAAGGCTGAAGTGGTTGGCGTCTTCAGCGGCTACGACTGGTCGCAGAAACTTGCGCTGATCAGTCCGAGTACGCGTGCGCAGAAGCTGCTGGACGAGTATCACGAGGAATCCGCCGCTGCAAAACCGGCACAACCTGAGTGACTAGCCGCTGAGAAAGGCGAACTCCTAGTCGCGTTCGAGGTGATTCCAGAGTGAGCGCTTCAGATGCTCGCGGTGGAGTTTCTTGATCAGGTAGAGCTCGGGGATGTGGATGCCGCGCACTGAACGACCCGCGATCTGCGCCGACACAACCAGGTAGTTTGCGAGTTGATTCGCCGCCAGTCGCCAGCGCGGCAGCACGCGGTGCTCGAAGTAAAATCCCGCCTCGAGCATTACTCGTATCTTTTCATCAGACGACCAGCGCTTCATCGAACTCTGCCCGCCGTGATGTAGCACGACCGCTTCCGGCACGAACATCAGTTTCCAATCGGTCCTCGTGATCCGCCAGCACCACTCGCTGTCTTCCGAGTACATGTGAAAGCGTTCGTCAAAACCGCCCACTTCGTCGATCATCTTCCGCCGCGCGAGGATTGCGGCGCCGCTCAGCATCGGCACGCAGCGCCGGCGATTGTGATCCCAGTGCTTGCCGAGCAGCAGTTCGCCGCGAATACGTTGCGGCAGCAGGTAGTAGAGTTTTAGTTGCGACAGGAACGTGTGCCAGACGCGCGGCGGATTGAAGAACGCACTAATTTGCAACGAGCCGTCAGAGTTAAGGATCTTTGGCCCGCACGCTCCGATCTTCGGGTCGGAGTGCATCGTGCACATCAGCGTGTCGATCGTTCCCGGATGAACTTCCGTGTCGAGGTTGAGCAGGAAGACAAACGGCGAGTCGGTGAGGGCAAAGGCTTGATTGTTTGCCGCGCCGAAGCCGCGGTTTTCCGTGTTGTTGAAGATGCGCAGTTTCTGGTTGGAGTTTAAGAACGTGGCCGCTTCACTCGCGTTCAACTGGGCCAGGCTGTCGTCAGTCGAAGCGTTGTCGATGATTACGACTTCATACGTGACGCCTGGCTGCGAACTGACGATGGTCTCCACACACCGCCGCAAAAGTTCGCCGCCATTCCAGTTGACTATGATGATCGACAGATCAGTGTTCAAGAAACCAGGTCCTTAGCGGCGCTCTTAAAACCGTTTGCATACTCGTGATAACGCATTGTCAGCAACTCGCGCAAGATGCGCGGCACGCGGCTGAGACGTTTGCGCGGCAAGTTGGCGCGCACGTCGAGATGATTTGAATAGTTTGCGGCAAACGCGAGTGCGCGGCGGCAATCGAACGCGTTCTGCTGCGCGACCAGGCGTTGTTCCAACACCGCGAGTATTTCGTGCAAATCAGTGGTTGAAACGCGGCGTCGCAAAGCAGATTCGATCGCTTGCAGGCCGCGCTCCGGTGGCACGGCTGAACGCTTCGGCGCACCGATCTGTTGCCGTTCGTGCTGGCGATAATCGATTAGGGGGCCTTCAATAAAAACGACGTCCGCGACGGCGGCGATTGTCAGGGCAATCCAGCCGTCGTGAATCATGGCGATGTTTGTCGGGATCGGCAACGCCAGCGGGACGTAGTCGGAACGGAAAGCCATCGTCGCGCCGGTTACGGTCCAACCGTTTACCAGCACGTCGAGTGATCTTCCTTCCGACACGAGTTTCTGTTTGTGCGCGTCAAAGCCGACGGCGTTCCAGATCCGCTGGCCGAGTGGATTTAGATTTTTGTCGACGAGCTCGGCGTCTGAAAAGACCAAACCTACCGCGGGCTTGTCGCTGAACACTTGCTCGATACGCTGCAGCTTGTCTTTGTGCCAAACGTCGTCCTGATCGCTCAGGGCGATGATGTCGCCGGCACACAAGCCGATCGCACGTTCGAAGTTCTTGATCGAGCCGGCGTTCTGATCGGAAAAATAGAGCGAAACGGGAATTCGCGACGTCCTGGCGAACGACTCGAGCAGCGCGCGTGTTTTGTCCGTCGAAGCGTCGTCACAGATGATCAGCTCATCCGGCGGGCGGGTCTGTTCAGCGATGCTGGCCAACTGCGCAAGCAGAAAATCGGCGCCGTTGTAAGTACACATCGCCACGGAGATTCGCATACGGCGCATTCTACAACTTCGGTTAAAACCGTGGCTAATAGACCTTTCGTTCCTGGACCTTTTCCTTTGTCGCGAGGCTGAAACGGGGCTCCGCGGTTCCATTGCCGGTGATCATCGCCGTCACGTACTCGCCGACTGCCGGGCCGTGCTTGAAGCCGTGACCCGAGCCGCCGCCGGCGAGCCACACGTTCTCGAAAGCCGGATGACGATCGATCAGGAAGTCGCCGTTCGAAGTGTTCTCGTACTGGCAAACGCGTGTTTCGGTCACGGGTGCATCGGCGAGCATGGGCAGGCGGCGGGCGAGATATTCACGAACCGCTTTTGCCGACTCGGCTGAGACGATGCGGTCGCCGCGATCGGGATCGAACTCTGGTCCATGCGCGTCGATCGCGAGCTTGGCGCCGCGGCCGTCGAGCGCGGGCATTCCGTAAACGAGGTCGTTGAAATCGACCCACGTCGGTAGTTGTGGTGACTTGAAGAGATCGCTGCCGGGCGGCACGCCGAGAAAGAAGACTTCTTGTCGCGTGACGTGAATTCGTTCGCCGAGCAGATCGGGAAACAATTTCGGCAGCCATGGGCCACAGGCAAAGACCAGATGTTCGGCAGCGATCTGTTTGCCTGAGATAGTTCGCAGGTTTTGAGTGTCAATTGGAGGCGCAACGGCTTCTTCGAGATAGTCCACACCGTTTGCGCGTGCCTTCAGCGCCACAGCTTGCACTGCGCGACGCGCCATTATCACGCCTGCATCGACTTCGTGAACCGCCCAGTCGACGCCGTCAAACTTCATTTGCGGAAAGCGTGCGCTGAGCTCGTCCTGGTTGAGCCGTTCAGCTCTCGCGCCAACCGCGAGCAGATTCTTGAGCGTTGCTTCGCAGTAGGCATCCGATTCACGCGCAAGCCAAAGCACGCCGGTCCGGTGAAACAGCGGTGTCGCGCCGTCACACTGGGCAAAGAACTCTTCCCACAGTTTCAAGGATCGTTGTGCCGACCGCGTGTAAATCTCGTCCGGACCGTAACCCAAACGCATGATGCGCGACTCACCGCCGGAACTCGCGCGGCTGTTTCCCGGTCCATACCCGTCGAGCAACAACACCGACGTGCCTACCCGGTTCAGTTGATAAGCGGTCCAAACGCCAAACACGCCCGCGCCGATCACTGCAACGTCGTATCTCTTCACCGATTGCATGCGCGGATTGTACTCGGTAATCTTTGACGCCAACATGCCTGAATTGGAAATTGGCGCCACCGCCACCGCCGAACTCGTAGTTGGTCCACAAGATCTCGCCAGTTCTATTTCCAACGAACACGGCGACGCATTTCCCGCAGTGCTCGCAACTGCGCGAATGGTTGCGCTGATGGAGACCGCTGCCGCGCGCGCGATGCAACCGCTACTTGGCGCAGGTGAGTTGTCGGTCGGCGTCACGGTCGACATCACTCACACCGCACCAACCCCGCCCGGTGTTCTCGTCGTCGCTCACGCGCGTTATCTTGGTAGTGAAGGAAAGTTGTTTGTCTTTGAGATCACTGCTCAGGATGAGGGTGGAGAGATCGGCCGCGGGTCGCACAAGCGGGCCATCGTGGAAACCGAGCGCCTCCAGCGCGCGGCCGCCAAACGCAACGCGCGCGCTGAAGGTTAACTACTAACTTCAATCATTAACGCGGCTGTTCGCCTTCGACAATCAACTCGTTCCTAACACTGAACAAACCCGGCACGCCGCGCGCGCGTGTGTAAGCTATCTGCGCGTCGCTTCTACTCGCGACGACGCCTTTCAGCGTCGCGTGCCCGCGTTTCACGATCAGATGAATCGGCGGCACTGACTGCGTCGCGTAGCGAAACAGCGGCGAGTTGAAGTTATAGATTGCGCGATACAACGCGCGCCGCGCTCGGTCGTCTGACGGCGAAAGCGGCAACACCTCGATCTGATTAACCACTCCGGTGACGCCCTCGATCTCTTTCACGCGGCCTTCCGCGTCCGACTTCGTCGTCGGCCGTACGACCTGTCCGCGCAGGACCACGGTCCCATTGTTTTGCACTTCATATTCGAGCCAGTCGAACACGCCGTAGTAGGGCAGTGTCACGAGTTCGTGTCTGACTTCGCGCACGACGCGCGCATTGGACTGGCCCATCGCGTCGTGGGCCGTAACGAGAATTCCTGCGAAGAGGACCAGAACAAACAATCCGAGTTTTTGGTACATAGCACACTACCTCCAACTCTTTAGCTGTAGTTAAAAAGGTTGTCGTGTCTGTGGGTATTTCCTGCCGATTTTGTTAAAGCGGGTTTAGAAAACGGAAACGCCAGCGACCGGCATGGCCGCTGGCGTCCTTATTACAGAGACTTGGCGTTTTTACTGGCCGATCGGAGGATCGGTCGCGCTTGCCGGCTGCTCGGCGTTTACGTGGATCGTGTTGCTGTCAGATTCAACGTAATAGTGGTTTCGGCCGGTGGCGCCGGTGCCGCTTGCCACTTGCGGGTCGGCGTTGATGGTGTAGCCGGGTTGCGACGAAGTGGACTTCGGAATGATCTTCATCGTGTAAACGTAGCCGTCGACGACCGGGGTGGTGCCATCGAAGCGGCTGTCGAGAAGATTTTCCTTGCGCATTTCTTCGAACGTGCCAAACGCGCTGCGCTGGTGTGAGTTGAAGTAAAGCATCTGTTGTTCGGCGATCGAGCGCAGTGTCTTGACGGCGGCGGCTTCGTTGGCCGCGCGGATGGCCGCGCGATAGCCGGCGATACCGACACCGATCAGGATGCCGATAATCGCGATCACGATCATCAACTCGATGAGCGAGAAGCCACGCTGGTTTTTGTCGCGTCTGGTGTTCTGGTTCTGTTTTAGGGGTTCCATAATGCCTCCTCGGGCGAATTACACGAGGCGGTGAGTTCTAAGTTCCGCTTTCTGCCTCGTTCGCCCAACTCACGCCGTAGTCTACTACATTAACCCCGCGCAGGTCACATGACTCAGAATCCCAGCAACGCAGTTGGTGGGATTTGTAAGACCCAACTTCGCGGCGAACTTTTCCGTGCGACGGGTGCTCTTAGCATGTAGAATGCAAGTCAATTCATGCGAAACCTCGAGACCATCAAGGGCGGGCAGGTAACCAGCGCCATCGCAATCGACCAGATCGAACGGCTCCAAGGGGCTGTCGAGACCGTCATCAAGGGCAAGCCCGAAGCGATTCGGCTCGCAATTGTGACGCTGATCGCCGGCGGGCACCTGTTGGTCGAGGACGTTCCGGGCGTCGGCAAAACCACGCTGGCCCACGCCCTCGCTCGAGCACTCGATTGCACCTTTCAACGTATTCAGTTCACGTCAGATCTATTGCCCTCGGACGTGATCGGACTCTCGGTTTACAACCAGCACGGCGGCGTTTTCGAGTGGAAACCCGGCCCGGTCTTCGCCAACGTTGTCCTGGCCGACGAGATCAACCGCACCACGCCGAAAACACAGTCCGCATTGCTCGAAGCGATGGCCGAACGCCACGTCACCGTCGAAGGCGCGACGCATAATCTGCCGGCGCCCTTCATCGTGCTCGCGACGCAAAACCCGATCGAACATCACGGCACTTATCCGCTGCCCGAATCGCAACTCGATCGCTTTATGCTGCGCCTGCGCATCGGCTATCCGGCGCCCGCGGACGAACAGATGATCCTGCGCGATCGTGAGTACGCCGATCCGCTTGAAAACCTGAAACCGGTGATGAGCGCGCACGCCGTTGTCGAATTGCAACGCGCGGTGACGACTGTTTCAGTTGACGACGCGCTCGTTCAGTACCTGATGCGCATCGTCGCTGCGACGCGCGAATCTGAAATGCTCGATCTCGGCGTCAGTCCGCGCGGCACGCTGTCTCTGTTTCGCGCCGCGCAAGCCCTCGCACTCAGCGAAGATCGCACTTACTGCATCCCCGATGACATTAAACGTTTGGTCGTGCCAGTCTTCGCTCATCGCATCGTGGTCAGCTCGCGCTTCTCGTCGTCGTTGCGGCGCAGTGAGGAAGCCGAAGCGGTGCTGAATGAGATCTTGAAGACCGTCAGTGTTCCTCTGTGACTCCGCAACGCTCCTCGTTCACACGCGTAATCCTGGGCACTCTGCTGGTCCTTGCCGGAATCGCAGCGGCGATCATCACTGTGTTGGCGCGTCGTTCGGATAACGTTGCGCTCGCCGGAATAGCAGCGATCGTCTCGCTGGTGATCGCGTTGCTGTTGACGATCTTCATCGTTCCGCCACTCGCGCGCTCAGCGCGTGTTGAGGTGGCGAATCTCGATTTTCCGTTCGAGCCGACGAGTGGCGGCGGCGTTTTTATCGTAATCATTATCGTCGTCGGTTTCGCGGCATGGAACACCGGAAACAACCTGCTGTTTCTCGTCTTCTCGCTGCTGTGTTCGACGCTGTTCGTCGGCTGGATCGCGGCGCGGACTTCTTTGCGCGACCTGACCGTGTCAGCACGTTTTCCCGATCACATCTTCGCGGCTGAGCCCGCGCCGGTGATTGTCACGGTGCGGAACACGAAACGATTGTTGCCGTCGTTTTCGATCTTTGTTGAAGCGCGTGGTCCCAGCAGTGAACCACCGGAACGTCCGAACGCGCGGCGTCGTTACGTGAAACGGTTGCTGGCTTATTTCAGTTACGTGCCGCATCACGCTTCCGCCGAGCAGCGCGTCGAACAATTGTTTCCCAAGCGCGGTCACGTGCTGATCGACGGCTTCGAGCTCTCGACGCGTTTTCCGTTTGGGTTCTTTCGCCGCCGCCGTAGACTGCGCGCGCGCGACGTGGACATCATCGTCTATCCGAAGCCGGAAGTGATCAGCGACAAGCTGCACTTGCTGCCGATGTACGCCGGGCGCATCCCGTCGTTGCGGCGTGGCGCGGGACACGATCTGTTTTCGATGCGCGACTACCAGGCGCAAGACGATCTGCGTCACATCGATTGGAAAGCGACGGCGCGATCGCGGCGGCTGACGGTGCGCGAGTTCACTTCTGAAGACGAGCGCCGGATCACGATCGTGCTTGATACGCGTCTGCGCGGCGAGCCGAACGAAGAATTGCGGCAACGATTTGAGAAAGGCGTCGTGCAGACGGCGTCGTTATTGAAACACTTCATCGAGGAGCGCGCCGAGGTCAGGTTGGTGTTAGGTGATGAAGTCGGGCCGTTTGGTTCGGGAACAGAGCAGCTCTATCGCTGTTTGCGGCGGCTGGCGCTGGTGACGCCGGTTGAAGGCGGACAGCCGGAAAATTTTGAGGTCGACACAACGATGAAAACGAGCGTGACACGCGCCGCGGTCGAGCATGACTATGCGATTCTATTGACTGCGGCGGCGCCGGGAACGATACCAGCGAGTATCTGGCGCACGAGTCACGTTATCTATTTGTGAATCCTTTCAATCCCCGTTCAAACAACTTTCTAATTGGCGTGTGCTTCGTCTTATCGGGCGCGACCGGGCTGATCTACGAAATACTCTGGGCACGGATGTTAGGACTCGTGTTCGGTGCGACGACGCTCGCGGTGAGCACGGTGCTCGCGGCGTTCATGGGTGGTCTCGCGCTTGGCAGCGCGCTCGCGGGCCGTCTTGCGCCGCGCATCAGGAAGCCGGTTAGTGCTTACGGCTGGATGGAGATCGCGATCGCGGTTTATGCGCTGCTGGTGCCGTTTCTCTTTCATGCGGTTGACGATCTTTACGCGCAGATTTGGCAGCGACTGCAACCGGGTTTTTTCACGTTCACGCTGTTGCGGTTTGCGTTGTCGTGTTTGCTGTTGCTCGTGCCGACTACGTTGATGGGCGCGACGCTGCCTGTGCTTTCGGCGGCGCTGTTGCGCGCGGCGGGTCATGATTCAAATTCGGTGACGCGGCTTTATGCGTGCAATCTCGTTGGTGCGATCGTGGGCACGCTCGCGGCGGGGTTTGTGTTGTTGCCTGCGTTTGGCGTGCGCACGACGATCATTATTGCGGCGGGTATCAATATTGTCGTCGGTGTTATTGCGTTAGGCCTTCAGCGGAGGGATTTTGAGGATGTGCCGAGCCGGATAGATACGGAGTTGCGGGAACGCGCGGAGATGACAGGAGTTGATAGTTCGCGGTTTTGGCTGTTCGCAGCTTTTGCTTCCGGGTTTGTGACGATCAGCACGCAGGTTTCGTGGACGCGCATACTCACGATGATCATCGGTTCGAGCACGTATGCGTTCAGCATTGTGGTCGCGTTGTTTCTGATCGGGCTTGCGGGCGGCGCGTGGCTCGTGGGCCGCAAGGATCGGGCGGCGCGGTTGCGTCCGGCGATCATGGTTGTCGAGGTGATCACGGCGGTCAGTCTGGTTCTCAGTTTGTTTGTGCTGAACAAGATTCCGGCGTTGCTGATTAATCTCGGGATGCGTTTCCAGGTTTCGTCGTGGGGCGGGTTGCTGGCGTTGCAGATCGTTTCGGCGACGCTGCTGATTCTCGTGCCGGCGTTGCTGATGGGAATGGTGATGCCGCTGGTGCTCGTTTGGGCCAGCAACCAGATTGCAGCCGTGAATCGCGTGGGACGCAGTTATGCAGTGAACACGGTCGGCGCGATTACGGGCGCGTTTGTGGCCGGGTTCGTGTTGATTCCGAAGACGAGCATCAGGTTTACGTTGTTGCTGGCGGCGGCGACGTGTTTGCTGGTTGCGGTTCTTGCGTACCGCCCGGTGGGAGAGGGATTACAGCCGCTTGTGCGACGCAGCGTCGCCATTGGTCTTATGCCGGTGCTCGTGATTGTTCTTTTTATCCTGGCGCCGCGGATGAATCTTGCCGATCTTTCGATCGGTGCTTACGACAGTCTCGTGCGTGAGCTGGCGCAGACGCGTGAAATCGCCGTTGACAACGCACAAGCGTCCGGTTCAAACGTTCGCGAACTGCTGATGTTTCGCGAAGGTCCAACAGCGACGGTTTCAGTGCGTAGAGATCAGGACACGGTCTCGATGGCGATCAATGGCCGCACCAACGCCTCGGACAGCATCTACGACATGCCGACGCAGGTGATGCTGGGCCAACTGCCGCTACTGATCGCGCCAAAGCAAGACAACGGCTTGATCATCGGCTACGCCACGGGCATTACGGTCGGGTCGATGTTGCAGTCGCCGATCAAGTCAGTCACGTGTGTTGAGCTCGAGCCGACGACGGTTGAGGCGTCCGAGTTTTTCAATCACGTCAACAATCGGCCGCTGGATGATCCGCGGACGAAGTTGATTATCGACGATGCGCGGACCTATCTGCGTGTGACACGCGATCGTTACGACATCATCGTGAGCGAACCGAGCCATCCATGGGTTCCGGGTGTGGCGAATTTGTTCACGCAGGAGTTTTTCGAGTTGGGCCGTTCGCGGTTGAGCGAGCAGGGGATCTTTGTGCAGTGGGTGCAGATCTACCAGTTGTCGACTGAGAGTTTGCGTTCGGTGTTGGCGACGTATCACAAGGTGTTTCCGCACGTGCTCATGTTTCGCGTTGGCGGATCGAGCCGCGGCAAAGACCTGCTGTTGGTTGGGAGCAATCAGCCGTTGAATATCGATCGTCTCCCTGCGCGATGCGACGATGAGCTGATGAGGAAAGAGCAGGCGCGCGTTAATTTTCAGCCGGCAGTCGATATCAAATCCTGGTTTGTGTGTGACGAGACAAAACTCGGGCCGGCGGTTGCGGGAGCGCGCATCAACACGGACGACAACATGTACATCGAGACGACCGTGCCGCGCGAGGCGTTTCGGCCGTTGATGCAGACGAATGCGGAGTGGGTTCAGGCGCTGGCTAAGTAGTTGTGAATTGATTCGGCGGCGGTTTCGCCGCTGCGAATGCAATCCGGGATACCGGCGCCGCGATAGGCGTTGCCGGCGAGTGTGAGGCCGGGTAGTTCGCGCACGCTGTTTTCGATTGCGGCTATGCGATCGAGGTGACCGACTTCGTACTGCGGCATCGAGTCTTTCCACTTGGACACTTCCGCACACAGTGGCTTCTCAGTAATTCCCAACAGCTCGCGCAGATCGCTTTCGACACGCGCCAGCATCTCTGACTCTTCCAGCGCAAACATCTCCGGCTGCAACGCGCCGCCGACAAACGCGCGCAACAGCACGTGATTGTCTGGCGCGCGTTCCGGAAACTTCACGCTGCTGAACGTGCACGCGATCAGCGAGCGTTTCTCGACGAAAGGCACGACAAAACCAAAGCCGTCGAGAGGGTGTTGAATCGCGCTGCGTTGAAAAGCGAAGTTGATCGTGGCGGTAGACGCGTACTTGATCGCGTTGAGTTGCGAAGAGAGTGAAGGATCTAAGTTCGAAAGAAGTTGTCCGGCGACGTACGCGGGCACCGCCAGACAGATCCCATCCGCGTTTATTGGCTCTTCTTTATCGGTTCTTAATTTCCACCCTCGCTCGCGTTCGATTACGGTCACCTTCGTATTCAGTTTGATCTCGCATCTATCGATCTTTTGCTTTAGTGCTTGAACTAACACACCCATGCCTTCGTCGAACGAGAGAAACAAACCGTAACGCGCACCACTGGTCCCACTCTGCGCGCGCGCCTTACGCATCATCGCAAGAATCAAACTCCGATGATCTCTTTCGAAGTCGAGAAACCGTGGCAGCGTCGCGCGCAAACTCAGCGTCTCCGGATCGGCGGTGTAGATGCCGCCGACCATCGGTTGGGCCATGCGTTCGAGCGCTTCACGCCCCAATCTTCGCCGTACAAACGTTGCGAGCGATTCGTCCGCCACACCGTTTCTATTTTTTCGCGGCAGAAACAGATCAGCGGCCATGCGTGCCTTTCCAGCAAGACTAAAAATGTCGCTGGTAATGAACGGCCAGATGCGCGACGGCGCCAGCAGTTGAAAACCTTCAGGCACAGGACGCAACCGCCCATTGCGAACGATGAAACTGCGCCGGTGATTGGTATTCGTTTCGATCAGGCGGGATTCGATCCCCAGACGTTTTGCGAGGGCGACGGCTTCCGGTTTCTCGGTGATGAACGAATCAGGACCGCGTTCGAGAAGAAAACCATCGCGCCGATCCGTGAGTAGCGTGCCACCGAGCCGCGCGGAGCTTTCGATTAAAGTCAGATGTAAAGAGGGATTTAATTCAGCGAGACGGTGTGC
>DASUPR010000057.1:0-13913 GCA_036281015.1 Pyrinomonadaceae bacterium | reverse complement strand
CCGCTTACTGGCTCGGCATCAGCATCGTCGGTCTGATGGCCATCGCTTATTTCTTCACGAATCTCGGTTTCTCAGAAGGACTGGGGCTCGGCGCGTTGATGGTCGATCCCGTGGCCGCTCCGGTGTTTGGTTTCGGCCTCGTGGCTTTCGGCTTCCTCGGCATGGGACCGGTCACGATCGCCGTCGACTCGTACGGTCCGGTCACTGACAACGCGCAATCCGTCTACGAGCTGTCGCTGATCGAGCAAGTGCCGAACGTCGAAGAGGAGGTCAAGAAAGAGTACAACGTCACCGTAAACTTCGCGCGCGCGAAACACCTGCTCGAAGAGAACGACGGCGCGGGCAACACGTTCAAAGCTACGGCGAAACCGGTGTTGATCGGAACGGCCGTCGTCGGTGCAACCACGATGATCTTTTCGATCATCATGTTGCTGACTGACGGACTGCGTACGAACATGGAGAGCCTCTCGCTGCTGCATGCGCCTTTTGTGCTCGGCATCATCACCGGCGGCGCTGTGATCTACTGGTTCACCGGCGCTTCGATACAGGCGGTGACGACCGGCGCTTATCGCGCGGTTGAGTTCATCAAGGCAAACATCCGGCTCGAAGGTGTTGAAAAGGCGTCGGTGGAAGACAGTAAGAAGGTGGTCCAGATCTGCACGCAGTATGCGCAGAAGGGCATGTTCAATATCTTCCTGACGGTGTTCTTCTCGACGCTGGCGTTTGCGTTTGTCGAACCGTTCTTCTTTATCGGTTACCTGATCTCGATCGCGGTGTTTGGTTTGTACCAGGCGATCTTCATGGCCAACGCGGGCGGCGCGTGGGACAACGCGAAGAAAGTCGTCGAGGTCGATCTGAAGATGAAGGGGACGCCATTGCACGATGCGACAGTGGTCGGAGACACGGTTGGCGATCCGTTCAAAGACACTTCGTCGGTGGCGTTGAATCCGGTGATCAAGTTTACGACGTTGTTTGGATTGCTGGCGGTAGAGCTCGCTGTTACCTTGACCAATCGGAACAACGATCCGACGTTGACACACATTCTTGCGCTGGTGTTCTTCCTGATATCGGTTTACTTCGTCTGGCGCTCGTTTCATAAAATGCGCATCGGCACGATGGCTATGGAGCCAACGCCCGCTGAGCGTGAGGTTGTGAAGACCGCTGCAGGAGACTAATTAACAAGAAGCAACCTTATGAATACTTACGCTAAAGCTGACACATTGATGGGCGCCGCGCTGGCGCCCCTCGATTGGACGCGTTCCGTCGGGCTGGTGATTGTTTTTAGTTTGTTCATTGCCGCGGCGGCGCAGTTTTCGATTCAGGTTGGACCAATCCCGATCACCGGCCAGTCGTTTGCGGTGCTTTTGACGGGCGCTCTGTTGGGCTCGCGTCTCGGCGCGGCGGCGGTGATTGCGTATTTGATCGAGGGCGCGATCGGGTTGCCGTTTTTCGCCCCCGGTGGTGCGCCGGGCATCGCTCGGTTTTTCGGACCGACCGGTGGTTACCTGATTGCGTTTCCGGCGGCCGCTTTTATCACGGGCGCCTTTGCCGAACACGGCTGGGATAAAAATTACCCGCGAGCGGCAGCGGCAATGGCGATTGGATCGCTCATCATCTTTGCTGGTGGTTGGGCGTGGTACTCAATCCTGACGAACACACCGGCGGTCGCGGCGTTTCAGATCGCGGTGTTGCCGTACTTGCCGGGTGACGTGATCAAGATCGCGCTCGGCGCCGCGGTGCTGCCGACGGGTTGGGCGTTATTGAAGCGCAAAGCTTCGGGCCAGTAGATGTACGTTTTACGGGTCAAGTCGCGCCAGCGAGAAGAGCTGGTTGAGTTTACCGATCTCGTTAGAGACAAACTGAAGGAGTCCGGCGCGCGCGAGGGCATCGTCGTGCTTTACGTGCAACACACCACCGCCGGACTCACCATCAACGAAAACGCCGACCCCGATGTGCCGCGCGACATGCTGCACGCGCTGCGCACGCTAATTCCTCAACACGGCATGGGCTTTCGCCACGGCGAAGAAAATTCCGACGCGCACATCAAAACGAGCCTCGTGGGAACGTCAGTCACCATTCCTTTTCGCGATGGCGAGTTGTTGCTTGGACGCTGGCAGGGCATCTTTCTTTGCGAGTTTGATGGCGGACGCGAGCGTCAGGTAATCATGATGGTGCGTTGAGGCGTTATGCTGAAAGCGCTTGTATTCACGCTCGTTACCGGCCTCGCCTGGAATCAAATCCCGCTCACCGAAACGGTTTACGATCAGGTCAAGAACGTTACGACCGTTCGCTTGCCTTCGACAAAACTGTCCGGCGCGAAAGGCCGCTATCACAGTCTTTCGTTTTCGATCGACTACTCCTTTCCCGGTAAGACGCCTGTGCCTCCCGAGCGCGTGAACTTTGAGCTCACGTCCGTGGTCAAAGCCCGCAGCTTGAACACCGATCTCTACGTTGTATTTGTCGCGGATGGAAAACCGATTCACTTCAGTTCGAACCGTTCGGCGATTCGCAATCCGGTGCGTGGGCGGCCGTGGATTGGCGAGAAGATGGTGTTTCTGATTCCGCGCGAAGATTTTCTGAAGCTAGCAGCGGCAGAGACATTGGCGATCAAGATGGGCGATGTGACGTTTGAGTTTAGCGAGGAGTTGCGTAATAGCGTGCGGTCGTTTGCGGAAGGGATCGTGCGGTAGGGGTTCAGTCGTTTGGTTTTAATTGGTTAAGGATTTCGGCGAACTTGTCGATGTCGGCCCTGGTTCTTTCCATTGAACGGCGGCTGTCGAGATATGCGGTCCAGGTTGGGGTTTGTGTCAGAGCCTTGGTTGTGTCTTCGTCGAGCACCTGGGCCATGAGCGCGATCAGATCGCTGACGATGCGCGTGTGCTCGACGAGGTTTTGGATGATTGAGTAGGCGAGTTGAGCCTGTTCGAAGTCGAGATCGCGCGGGTCATCCTTGTCTTCAGACATCCTTTTAATCCCTGTCCCAGCTACCTTTGACGTGAGGTAGAGACGCTGTTGCGCCGGCGACGTCGTTAACACGGATTGGCGTTCCGGGCGCGAGATGTTCGTAGCGAACATAGCCAAGACCGACGGTTGTTTGCAGTTTTGGAGAAAACGTTGCTGACGTGACGCGGCCGATTTCTTTGTCGTCGGTTGATTTGATAGCCGAACCTGCTTCGACGATTTGATCGGTTTCGAAGCGAAGGCCGGTTAGTTTTTTCGCGACGTGCCCACGGTGCTTAATACGGACAATAATCTCCTGCCCTAAATAACAGCCCTTCGTATAACTCACCGCATCGTCGAGGTTCGTCTCGGTCACGACATTGCTTTCATCCATATCGCGTCCATAGCGAGCGATCCCTGCTTCTATCCGTAAGATCTCTTCCACCCGCTCGCTTATGGGAGTGGCGCCCCCGGCTGTCGATACACCGATCACATCAAAGCCGTCTTCACCCGTGTGCGTTGCGCGAAGGATGGTTACGGTTTCGTTTTGCCACACGCCATCGCGAGGCAGGTCCTTCACGCCGAAGATTTTTTCGACGAGTTCGCTAGCGCCTCGCCCCTGGAAGGAGATTTGGGGGATCTCATCTGTAAGATCCGTGACCTTAAAATCTCCCGCTAGCGTAAAGCGCTCAATTAGTTTTAATACTTTCTCGCGTGTCGCAGGTTCTGTGTCGAGCAAAAAGTCATTGGTCCTGCGGATGACGCGGACAGCCGCGAGCAGACGCCCCTGCACGTTCGGAAAAGCCGCGGTCATCCAGCGATTCTCGGCGAGCGTTTTCATGTCGTTCGTGATCAACCCGTTGAGAAACATCACTGCTTCAGACCCGCTCACACTGATCCGCCCGCGTGACGAAAGATCGATCATTCCCACGCCGCCATCTCGAACCGCTGCGTACTCGGTCATCAACTCGTTTTCTATCGCTGTTGCTTCTTTCATGAACAATCTCTTACGGCCTGCGCCACCACCTGGTAATCCCGTAACTGCTCCGCTTCACGCCGGTGCGACGCGAGCACCTGCGGACTCGGATGATAAATCGGCACCAGCACGCGGCCTTGCCACGAATTAATCGCAGCCGCTGATTCCTTCAAACTCAACTCGTGATATTGAATGCGCTTTAGCGCCTCGAGTGCAACCGAGCCGAGCGTCACAATCACACGCGGATCGATCAGCTCGATCGTGCGGCGAAGAAAGTCGGAACAGTTTGCCAGTTCTTTCTGTGTCGGTTTGCGATTCGCGCCGGATTCAGTGCGCGGATTACAAAGCGCGGCGCTCGTTATAAAAATTTGCTCACGTTCGAGCCCAATCGAACTCAGGAACCGATCAAGGTTGGCGCCCGACTGATCTCCCGAAAACGGCACGCGCGTACGATCGGCGCCCTTCCGGCCCGGCGCCTCGCCGATAAACATGATCCGCGCGCGCGGCGAGCCATTCAGTTTGCTCAACACCGCACTGCGCCCACACATCGCCGGACACAGCGTACAGCCCGCAGCTTTAGCCGCGAGTTGCTCAAACAACTTGTCTCGAACGTCACTCATTGCACCGTGATTTCATGCGTCACGACGTTATAGTCGCCGTTTCTATACGGCCAATTGTCGGGCCCAACCAGCTCCAGCCGGATCGTGTGCTTCCCCGGCAGCCAGCCCGTCAACACGACCTGCTCCCAACGATCGATCCACTTCATATCCTCGTCGTCTACGATGTAACGCACGCGATACTCGCCGCCGTCACCCTTCAACACCGCATTCGCAAGCGAAAAATCGATCGCCACTTCTTCGCCCTGTCGAAACGTCTTTCCGTTCGGCAAGTTGAAGATCAGCAGCGGCTTCGACGGATCCACTTTCAACTTCGGATCGTCCGGCTTCGCAGGAATTTTCGGAGACGGCCGCGTTTCTACCCGCAACACCTGCTGCGCCGGCGGCGGAACCACCGTCGTCGCGGTCGTGTGTTCGTTGTCGTTCTCGCTGCCGCAAGCCGTAAAGAAAAGAACGACTGCCAACAGAACTGCTTTTCGAAAGTTGCGCATCGCACTCGCAGCATACAAATCTCTCTAGACATTTCGCAAAGATAGATGGCAGAATCCGCCCACTATGAACACCCGCAAATTGTTCTTCGTGCTTGGACCATGCCTGGTCCTCGTCGCTGTCGTTCTAATCGGTGCCTGCAGCTCAAACGTCAGGGAATCCGCCGGCGGTTTCACGCCCGAGATTCAGCCGCTTCCGGCAGGACTCACGACTTACGAAGCAATGGTGATCCCGGCTGACAATCCGATGACGCCGGAAAAAGTGGCGCTCGGCCGGCAACTTTTCTTCGACGAACGTCTCAGCGCTGACGGTTCGAGGTCGTGTTACTCGTGTCACGTGTGCGAGAAGGGACTGACAGACGGTCTACCGAAGGCGGTCGGCGCGCTCAACAAGCAGTTGCCGCGCAGCAGCCCGACACTTTGGAACATCGGCTATCACAAAGAGTTCTATTGGGACGGACGCAGCCCGTCGCTCGAGAAGCAGGCGCTGGCCGCGTGGACCGGCGCGAACATGAGCGCGAAAGCCGATGAGATCGTCGCGAAGCTGAACGCCCTCGAAGGATACAAGACTCAGTTTCAAAAAGTGTTTCAGAGCGACGCGACGCCCGACAACGTCGTGAAAGCAATCGCGGCGTATGAGCGCACGATCATCAGCGGCAACACCGCGTGGGATCGTTGGAGAGCGGGTGACCAGCAGGCGATCAGTCAGAGCGCGTGGCGTGGTTGGAACATTTTCCAGGCGATCAAGTGCAACAACTGCCACGACGGCGTGCTGTTCACGGACCAGCAGTATCACAACGTCGGCATCGGCATGGACCAGAAGGAGCCTGACGGAGGCCGGTTCAACGCCACCAAGAAACCGGAAGACACGGGCGCGTTCAAGACGCCGACCTTGCGCGACATCGCGAAGTCAGCGCCGTATTTCCACGACGGCAGTGCGCAGACGTTGGAAGAAGCGGTGGACATCATGCTGGCCGGCGGAAAGCCCAATCAATATCTCGACACGAAGAACCTTCAGCCGCACAAGCTGCTGCCCGAGCAGCGTGAGGATCTGCTCAATTTCCTGCGGTCGCTGACGGTTGACGACTGCAACCTGACGAAGCCGCCGCTGCCGCAGAAGTAAAAGAATGGTCCTATAGGACTATTACGCGCGGGCGCTTTGGACGCCGGTATTTTTCTGTAATCTCCGCTCGACTTCGCCCCAGGCGATGTTTGAGAAGAACGCCTCGATATACTTCGGCCGCTCTGCCGGTTTGTAATCGAGCAAATACGCGTGCTCCCACACGTCCATCACCAGGATCGGCGTGAACCCGGCGACGTTGCCGGTTTCGTGCAGCGTAATCCAGTGGTTTGAAATCCGGCCATTCGACGGGTTCTGGTAGCAGATGGCCCAACCCACACCGCGCATCTTTCCGATACCGACGAAGTCAGCCTTCCAGATTTCATAACTGCCAAACGACGCTTCCGCTACTTTCGCAAACTGCGACGTCCGGTCCGGATCGCCGGTGCCGCTGCCCTTGATCAGGTTCTCGAAATAGTATTCGTGCAGCACCATGCCGTTGTATTCGAAGCCGAGCCTGCGAGTGAGTTCGGAGTAGGCCGGTAGTTCTTCCTGATCGACGTTGCCGTCTTTGATGAATTCGGTGATGCGTTCAGTCAGGTTGTTGGTTTCTTTGACGTAGCCTTCATAGAGTTTGAAGTGCATTTCCAGAGTTTCGTCGGAGATTCCTTTAAGACCACTAAGATCAAATTGTCGCGCTTGATAAGAGCTGCTCGTTGTCATCACACTCCTCCCAAATTATCGGTTTGGTGAAATATGAGCGCGGATTGTGGCGAATACGTTGTGAGGCTGGTGATTTAGTGTGGAGACAGGAATAGGTCCTATTGGACGAATAGGACCTATTCCCTCCCAAAAGTGCTATTTGCCGAGAACTACCCAGTCGCCGTGCGACGTTCCCATAAACAGCAGCATCGGCAACGAGAGCCACGCGTTTGTTCGCGACGCGATGAATGCCTGGCGCGCGAGTTCGGGCGCAGCGGCGGGACCCGTGCCCGCGGTAGCGGCGAGAATGCGTTTGTTGTTGGGCCAGATGATGCCCCAAACGTTCAGCATCATCAGGATGCCGTAAGCGCCGCCGATGCCGATCGAGTAAGTCTTGTTACTGGCATAGCTTTCGGTGCCGACAGTCATTGCCGACGTGAAGAAAGCGATCATTCCGTAAGTAAAGATAGCCACCAGCACAAACATCACGATCGCGAAGACGCGGCCGTCTTTGATTAACGCCGGCACCTTCTTGATGATCAGAAACTCGATGGCGAAAAGAACGATCGGATACAGGATCCAGATTCCGAGTATGTACCAGACGTTGATGCTGCCGCCGCCGAGCGCGTTCGCGTTTCTGACGTCTGGTGGCAGGATGTACATCGCGTAGTACATCAGACCAACAAACACGGTTACAACGGCGCCCCAGCGGAAGTACCAAAGCGCGCGGCCCAACATATCCGGGTTCACTTTTTTCTTCGTGTCGGCGTCGAGCGACTTTTGAACCGGAACGTTTACGAGATTGAAGAAGTAGAGAAGGCCGATCCAGGTGATGCCGGCAACGAAATGTCCCCACCGCAGGATGATTCGCGCCAGTTCGGCGCCGTCAGGGCTGTTGAAAGGTACGTCAAACAAAGCCAGACTGATGGGGAGATGAGCAGTTGACTCAATTAACATAAGTCCTCCGTGATGTAGCTGCGTGATGTTCTGTGTAATGTCGCCTGGAATTACGCGTGAAGATTACACCCAGACCAACCGCGACGCAATAACGTGGCCCTATTCGTCTAACGGCCGTGGCCCGGGATCCATGCCGCGGACGCTCGCCTGGTTCACGACGCGCACTTTCAGATCGTTCTGCACGTGAATCTGACACGACAAGCGTATGTTCGCCGCGAGCTCGGCTTCAACGGCGAGACGATTTCGTTCGAGGTCCTGCATTTCGCCCGGATCGCCTTCGAGGACTTCGACCCGGCACGTCGTGCAGCGCGCGTTGCCGCCGCAACGGTGAAGGATGTCGATACCGGCGTCTTCAAGAGCCAGGACGAGTTTCTTCCCGGCCGGCGCGTCGGTTTCGACCAGACCAGTAGCAGTTTCCGCATGGATCTTCGGCATGTAAGTTTGCTCCCGAGATGATGGTTTTCTAGTGCTTCGTGGAGACTAGATCAAGCTCCATAAATTTCGTCGTGTCAACCGGGCTGTTATAGTACGGCTCAATTTCAACGAAACCAATAGCTTTATAAAGCTCAATCGCGCGGCCCATGCGGTCTGACATCGTGTCGAGTCGCATGTGCGTGTAACCAATCTTTCGCGCCTCTTCGATAATCGCTTCGACCAGAACCCGGCCCAAGCCGCGGCTGCGATACTCATTCCGCAGAAACAGGCGCTTCATTTCGCAAGTGGTTGGGCCAACGGGCCGCAAAGCGACGCACCCGACGAGTTGATCGAATTCTCGCGCGAGTAGCAAACGCCCGCGCGGCGGCGCGTATTCGCCCGGGAGGTTGGCGAGTTCGTCGGCGAAGTTCTGAAAACACAAGCTGATCCCGAGGCTCGCTTCGTACTCTTTGAAGAGCTCGCGGGCCTGCTCGATATCGTTTGGGGTCGTGGCTTGAGTGATTCGCAACACGGGTTAAAGCCCAAAAGAAACAGGAGACGAGATTTGCTCCCGTCTCCCGTAAGAATCTGTCGCTGTTGTGCGCGTTACGCGGTAAACGAAGAGCCGCAGCCGCAGCTACCGGTCGCGTTCGGGTTCTTGAAGGTAAAGCCGGAGCCCATCACGCCGGTTACGTAGTCAATTTCGACGCCGTTCAGGTACTGCGCGCTGAACATGTCGACAAACATGCGCACGCCATGCTGGTCGAGAATGAAATCGCCTTCGCGTGACTGCTCTTCGATGTTAAGGCTGTATTGGAAACCGGAGCAGCCGCCGGGAACGACCCGCACGCGAAGTCCCGAACTCTGCGGTAAATCTTCTTCGCCGGCCATAAACTTCTTAATCTCAGTTGCCGCTGACTCGGTAACGTTGGGTGCTACGGTTGGCGCTGTGGTTGCTGACATGATCTATCCTCTTTCTATGAATACTCTCGGTGCCTATCTTATTGCCCTTTTCCTAAAACGACAAGTTCGGGTTTCATCGCCTCGATTGAGACCTGGCGCGCCACTTCTTCCGACACTTTGCGGAACGCCTGCGCCTGCGGCGACTCGGGATGGCTGACGACCACGGGCACGCCCTTGTCGCCGCCTTCGCGTACTTCGATGCCCAGCGGGATCGCGCCGAGGAACGGCACGGAGTAACGTACGGCGAGTGACTGGCCGCCGCCTTCGCCAAAGATGTTGTAACGAATGCCGGTGTCGGGCGCGATGAAATAGCTCATGTTTTCGACGATCCCGAGCACGGGAATCGCCACGGTTTCGAACATTCTGAGCGCACGGCGGACGTCGGCAACTGCCACTTGCTGCGGTGTTGTAACCAGCACAGCGCCCTGAACCGGAACTAGTTGCGCCAGTGACAACTGCACGTCGCCTGTTCCCGGAGGCATGTCGACGATCAGGTAGTCGAGCTCACCCCACTTCACGTCTGACAAGAATTGTTTGACTAAGCCGTGCAGGATCGGGCCGCGGACGATCATCGGTTTGTCGCCGGGCTGGAGCAGCGCCATCGACATGAACTTCACGCCGAACGCTTCAATCGGCACGAGCTTGTTTTCGTCGACTTCCGGCCGCGCTTCGCTGGCGCCGAGCATGATCGGCACGTTCGGGCCGTAAACGTCTGCGTCCATCAGTCCAACGCGGGCGCCATTGAGCGCTAGTGAAACCGCGAGGTTCACGGCGACCGTCGATTTGCCGACGCCGCCTTTGCCGGATGAGACGGCGACGATGTTTTTAACGCCGGGAATCGTGACTTTCTCGCCGAGGCCGCGTCCTTTGGGCACTTCGGCGTCCATCGTCACGGAAACGGAAGTTACGCCCGGCAAGCCACTGACGATCTCTTTCGCGGCGCTTTCCATTTCGGCCTTGACCGGGCAGGCGGGCGTCGTCAGCACGATGCGAAACGACACGTTACCCCCGTCGATTTTGATGTCGCGGACGAAGCCGAGAGTGACGATGTCCTTATGTAGATCGGGATCCCTGATCTGGCGCAGACTATCGAGAATTAGCTGTTCGTTTACTTGAGTCATATAGTCGAGTTAATTAGGAGTTGTGCAACGAAGCGTAGCTGATATGGGAGTTTTTGACAAACGGCAACGGCGCTAGTAGTTTCAGCAGTCAGTGCCAGTTTTGCCCGAAGTAGCTACGGATCATTTCTTCAACCCGCGAAATGTAGGAGATGCGGATGGGCCGAGTTTTGTTGGTCGTGCGGCATCGTTGATTTGCGGCGCGCACGTGCGGATTTCGATCCAGGTGGGTGGATGTCCCACAGTCGTAACGCAGGCAAAATTTAAGGCAGTTGGATGCAGCGTGCTGGTCGCAACGGCGTCGATGCTGACCGAGCGGGTTGTGAATGTCCCGACTGCCGAAGCCGCCATTATCGGGCAGGATCGAGGCGCACTGACAGACTGTTTCTCCGAAGATGAATCAGGAAGAGAGCACTGTCCGAAACTCGCTTGCGACGCGTTGCTGGCTGCGATCCGTGAGTACAGCGACGCGGCGCGCGATGATTGGAGTGGGGACGAAGCGCTCATCTGCACGTGCTTCTTTGTTTCGGAACGCACTATTGAACGCGAGATTACGAGACGCGGGCTGCAAACCGTCGCCGAAGTCACGCACGTGTGCAACGCGGGCGGCGGCTGTGGTTCGTGCCACCAATTAATCCAGGAAATTCTCGATACTCAAGATGATCTATCTCGATAACAACGCCACCACGCAGGTCGCGCCCGAAGTGTTCGACGCGATGCAACCGTATCTCAGTAAGTTTTTCGGCAATCCGTCGTCGGCGCACGCGCTCGGCCGCGAGATGAAGCGCGTAGTGGAAGTTGCGCGCGAGCAAGTCGCTGGTTTACTCGGCGCGGCGGATGCGAGCGAGATCGTGTTCACTTCGTGCGGTTCGGAGTCAGACAACTGGGCGATTCGCGGTGTTCTCGCCATGCAGCCTGCGAAGCGCCACATCGTGACGACCCAGGTCGAGCACGAAGCGGTGCGTAATCTTTGCCGCTTGCTGGAGAACGATGGTTATGAAGTGACGTGGCTGGGCGTCAGCGAAACAGGCGAACTCGATCTCGACGCTTTGCGCGCGGCGCTGCGTCCGGACACGGCGCTCGTCTCGACGATGTTGGCGAACAACGAAACCGGAGTGCTGTTTCCGATAGAAGAGGTCGGGCGAATTGTTCGTGAAAATTCAGAAGCGGTGTTTCATGTCGACGGCGTTCAGGCAGTCGGCAAAATCCCAATCGACTTGAAGACAAGCGACGTCGATCTCTTCGCGCTTTCCGGTCACAAACTGCACGCGCCGCAAGGCGTCGGCGCGCTTTACGTGCGAAACAATATCTCGCTCGCGCCGTTTATAATCGGCGGCGCACAGGAGCAACGGCGCCGCGCGGGAACGTTGGCAGTGCCCAACATCGTCGGACTCGGCGCTGCGTGTCAGCTCGCACTCGAAGACGACGGACACGCGATGATCGAAAAGCTGCGCAATCAACTCGAAGATGGGATCCTCGAACAGATACCGAACGCGCGCGTGAACGGCACTCGCGAGCGTTCGAAACGTTTGCCAAACACGTCGAACATCTCGTTCGAATACATTGAAGGACAAAACATTCTGGAGCATCTCGATCGGGCGGGCATCTGCGTTTCGACTGGTTCCGCCTGTCATTCAACCACCCACGAATCATCCGCCACACTGAAAGCCATGAACGTGCCCTACACTGCCGCGCAAGGTTCAATCCGCTTTTCACTCGGCAGATACAACACTGAAGCGGACGTCGAAACGACCTTGCGCGTGCTTCCGGAAATCATCGAGAAGCTTGCCGCCATGTCGCCTTACATCTCATAAGACTTATCCGCCTCGATGTCCTATACTATAGACGCCCCGGCGGTAAAACAGCCCGGCCATAACCTCGGAAAGGGTCTTACGAATATCCATGAGCACTGTTATTGAACCCCCTGTTACGCAGGCTGAGAAAAATCTGGAAGAACTGGAAACTGTCACCATCCGTTTCGCCGGCGACTCTGGCGACGGTATGCAATTGACCGGCACTCAATTCACTAACACCTCCGCCGTCGTCGGCAACGACATCTCGACGCTGCCCGACTTCCCGGCTGAGATTCGCGCCCCTGCGGGCAGCTTGCCGGGCGTCAGCGGGTTTCAGTTGAACTTCTCGAGTCAGGACATCAAGACCCCGGGCGATCAGCCAAACGTGCTGGTGGCGATGAATCCCGCGGCTTTGAAAGTGAACCTGCCGGACCTTGAAGATGGCGGCACGCTCATCATCAACACCGACAGCTTCACGCCGGAGAATTTGAAGTACGCGAACTACGCGACGAATCCTTTGGAAGACAATTCGCTCGCCGGGTATCGCATCCACAAGCTGCCGATCACAACGCTCAACATGAACGCGTTGAAAGGCAACGTGGAACTGTCGCGCAAGGAGATCGATCGTTCGAAGAACTTCTTCGCGCTCGGCGTCCTTTATTGGCTCTACGACCGGCCGATGGAAAACACGCTCAACTGGATTCGCGACAAGTTTGCGAAGAATCCGGAGCTGGCGAAGGCGAACGAGATTGCGTTGAAGACGGGTTACAACTTCGCCGACACGACTGAAGTTTTCACGACGCACTACACGGTCAAGAAAGCGAAGATCGCGCCCGGCAAATATCGCAAGATCACCGGAAATGAAGCGACTGCGATCGGTTTCATTGCGGCGTCGCAGATTGCGGGCCGGCCGTTGTTCTACGGTTCGTATCCGATCACGCCGGCGTCAGACATTCTGCACGAACTCTCGCGTCACAAGACTTTCGGCGTAAGAACGTTTCAGGCTGAAGACGAGATCGCGGCTGTTTGTTCAGCGATCGGCGCGAGCTTCGCGGGTCAGATTGGTTTGACGGGAACGTCTGGTCCCGGTGTCGCTTTGAAGCAGGAAGCGATCGGACTGGCGGTGATGACTGAGTTGCCGCTGGTGATTGTTAACGTTCAGCGTGGTGGACCATCGACGGGTTTGCCGACCAAGACCGAGCAGGCGGATCTGTTTCAGGCAGTTTGGGGACGCAACGGTGAGTGTCCCGCGATTGTAGTTGCGCCTGCGACGCCGGCTGATTGTTTCCACATGGCGATCGAGTCGGTGCGGCTGGCGTTCAAGTATATGTCGCCGGTGTTTTATCTGTCTGACGGTTATCTCGCGAACGGCGCGGAGCCGTGGGCGGTGCCGGAGATGGATGCGTTGCCGAAGATTGAAGTGACGTTTGCGAGAGATCCGTCGAACTTCATGCCTTACTCGCGCGATCCGGAAACGCTGGCGCGTCCGTACGCATTGCCGGGTACGCCGGGGTTGGAGCATCGCATCGGCGGTATCGAGAAGCAGCACATCACCGGCAACGTGAATTACGATCCCGAGAACCATCACCTGATGGTGAAGTTGCGGCAGGAAAAAGTGGATCGTGCGGTGAACGACATTCCGTTGGTTGAGGTGATGGGCGAGAAGACCGGCAAAGTGCTGGTGCTTGGTTGGGGTTCGACCTACGGTTCGATCAGTTCAGCGGTTGAGAAGATGCAGCGCGAGGGCAAGAGTGTTTCGGCCGCGCACCTGCGTTATCTGAACCCGTTCCCGCGCAATCTTGGTGAAGTGCTGGCGGGCTTCGAAACCGTAATCGTCCCCGAGATGAACCTCGGCCAGTTATGCACGATGATCCGCGCGAAGTTC
>DASUPR010000056.1:0-4055 GCA_036281015.1 Pyrinomonadaceae bacterium | reverse complement strand
TGGTGGAAACAAATCCACGGCCACTGCATCGATGAGCGCCGGAAAATCGTGGCGCAGTTTCGGGGTGGGATTGGCACTGCAGGCGTTGCGCACCGATGGATACGTGCTCGTGCCGCCGGAGCAACGCGGTGCGGTTGATGTTGCGGCGGGCACGTCGGACATTGCCGGGTCGTTGATGTTGTCGAAGACGTTTGGTCCACGTGTGCGCTCGTTTTTGCGGTTTGGATCGTTTGGCGAGAGCCGCCGAAACGGAACGCCGCTGCAAATCAACGACACGCGTATCACGTCGCTCGATCTCGGCGGCGACTGGTCGTCGTGGCATGCGGGCGACTTTTCGCTTCGGCTTTATGGATCGAGTGAGAACTTCAATCAGAACTTCACTGCTGTCGCCGTCGATCGAAATTCTGAAGTGTTGACGAACCGGCAACGCAATCCTTCGCAACAACTCGGGTTCGCGTTTCAGTGGCGGCGGCCGCTGGGCGATATGCATTTGATCTCGGCGGGTGTTGAAGGGCGGCATGTTCGCGGGCACAGTGCGGAACGGTTTGTCGATGCGGGCGGGCGTCAGCGAGCGGTTGGGTTTTTTGGCAACTATTCGTTGCCGGTTCGATCGTGGTTCGTCGTCAGTTTGGGGGCGCGTGTCGATACGTGGCGCAACTATGAAGGCTTTTCGAACCTGAATTCGTTTCTTGATCGCTCCGAAACTGCCTTTAGCCCGCGAGTATCTGTGCTGCGGCGCTTCGATAACGGGCTTTCGATCAGCGTGTCGGCGTATCGCGCGTTTCGCACGCCCACGCTCAACGAGCTGTATCGCAATTTCCGCGTCGGGAACGTTGTGACGAATGCAAACTCCAATCTGGGCGCTGAGCGGCTCACTGGCGGCGAAGCCGGCGCCGGTTTCCAAACGTTAGGTGAGAAACTCTTTATCCGTGGCAACTTTTACTGGAGTGAGATCAGCGATTCAGTCGCGAACGTCACGCTGTCGGCCACGCCCGCGCTCATCACGCGACAACGTCAAAACCTCGGCGCGATTCGCGCACGCGGCATTGAACTGTCCGCGGTCTTCAAACCAAACAAGGATTGGGAGCTCGCGAGTGAGTATCTGTTATCGGATTCGACGGTGCTGCGTTTTCCTGCGAACCAGATCCTCGAAGGACTGTACTTACCGCAGATTCCGCGTCACCAGTTCAACTTTCAGATCAGTTACACAGATGGAAGATGGACGGCTGCGACGCAGGGCCGCTTTGTCGGGCAACAGTTTGACGACGACCTGAACGCGTTGCCTTTGCGGCGTTACTTCACACTCGACGCCGAGGTCTCGCGCTCAGTCTCGGAACGTGTTCGCCTCTTCGCGGCCTTTCAAAACCTGACCGGTGTGCGCTACGAAATCAGCAGCACGCCGGTCTTCACCCTCGGCCCCCCAGTCCTCTTCCGCGCCGGCCTCCGCCTCTCGCTACGCTAGCCGATCCCAATTTGCTTTAAGCTTCCGGTAGCGAACTGACCAGTCGCTTCAGCTCGAGACCGTTCTTGACTGCTTCGCCGCCGGGATCGTTGTTGAAGTAGATGTAAATCGCTTTTAGCCGCGGGCGCCAATCACTGATCCGCTCGGCCCACGCGCGCAGTTCATCCGTCGAATACGAACCGAAGTACTTCGCACTCGTGGGACCATGAAAACGAATGTAACTAAACGGCGCCGTGATTTCCTGCGGCACTTTCATATCCGCGAAGTCGTGAATGCAAAACGCCGCTTTGTGCCGCCGCAACAACGCATAGACTTCCGGCACAAACCACGTCTCGTCACGAAACTCAAACACGTACTTGTGCCCGCCCGGAAGCGACTCGAGAAACTCCGCGAATCTTTCGGTGTTTACTTTCCAACGCGGCGGCAGTTGAAAAAGCACCGGCCCGAGTTTCTTCCCGAGCCGATCCGCGACGTCGAAGAACTTCTCCGACGATGGCTTCGGATCCTTTAGCTTCTTCATGTGCGTGATGAAGCGGCTGGCTTTGACGGCAAACAGAAACTTCGGCGGTGAGGAGTCGCGCCAGTTGTCGAAAGTCTTCGCTGAAGGCAGGTGATAGAAACTGTTATTGATCTCGACGGTATCGAAGTGCCGCGCGTAGTGCTCAAACATCTGCGCGGGTTTGGTTCCGGTCGGGTAGAACACATCGAGCCAGTGTTTGTAATGCCAGCCCGATGTCCCGATGTGGATCTTCATTCCAACCCCAAAAACCTGCGCAACCGATCCACTTCTGCTTCCAATTCCCGTTTGAAAACCGGTTCGCGCGGCTGCGACTCTACATAACGAATGTCACATTGAAGTGCGCCATCTTTCACCGAAGCGTTGGCCCAGCCGATGATGCGGTCGCGCCAGAGCAGAGGCATTGCGTAGTAGCCGAGCTTTCGTTTCACAACCGGCGTGTAGGCTTCGAAGCGGTATTCCCAGTTCCATAACAACTCGAAACGGGCGCGATCGTGAACAACCGGATCGAACGGCGCCAGCAAGCGCACCACGTCTTCGGGTGATGCCCGCAGCGGATCTTCGTCGGCGGGAAAATACCAGTCGCGATCCACCCTCGCGTGCCTCAATCTCTTCTTCGCGCGTTTTAGCGCATCCGTTAAATCTTTCTCCCACTGAGGCACCGCATAGCGCAACCTTCGAACATAGTAGGTCAAACTCGACGCCGGCAACGGCCCATAGATTCCTACCACCACATCCACGAGCACATCGATCCGTGCCCGCCGCTCGGCGGCACTTAACGCAACTTTCTCGTGCTCGCGCGGCGCGTAGATCCGAATCCCCTTCTCGCGACGCAACACTCGCAACATGCCGCGGTAATGCATCGCGTCCATCAGGTGCGTCGTCGCATTCGACGAACCTCCCCAATAGTTCGTCACTTTTCCATGCGCGAAGTACTCGTCCACTTCGCGCGGATGAACCGAGCCACGCTCACGCACAAACTCCAACAGCCTTTGCGCACGCTTCCTGTCACCCGGCGGAAGGGGTGTGTCAACGCGCGCAAACGGCCTATGCACACGCGGATGCATCAACGAATAAAGCGTGCGCGAAACGTAGCCGTAGTTAACGAAGAAATCCTCTTCGACGTCGAGCGTCGAATAACGCCGCTCGAGTTCACCGGCGCGGTAGTTGTTCACTCGATGACGAAGGATGAGGTCCTGCGCGCGAGCCGGCGCGCGAATGGGATCCGCTTGCACGAATCCCATCCGGTGTAACGCCGTCTTTAGGCTGGTAGGTTTTAAGAAATTCCGCGCGACCGTGTAGCGGCGCAGATCGTCGAGCGTGATCGATTCAGACACTGATCAATTGCGCGACGTCTGCGATTTAGCGCCGATGTACTTCTCAAACCATTCGAGGTTTGCGTTCATCGCCGCCAGTTGCATCTTCGGCTCACTCGGACCATGCGGCTGCCGCGGCAACACGAGCATGCGCGTCGGCACGCCTTTCACTTTCAGCGCGTTGTAAAACTCATAGCCTTGGGAGATCGGAACGCGAACGTCCGCCTCGCCGTGTTGAACCATCGTCGGCGTCGTCACGCTCTTCACGTTGAACAGCGGCGAGTGCTTTTGATAGAGATCCTGTATTTCCCAAAACTGTCCACCGAAGTAATCCGGAATGAACGCCGGGATGTCGGCGGTGCCGTTGAAGCTCATCAGGTTCGTTACCGGCGCACCGGCGGAAGCAGCTTTGAAACGGTTCGTCTGCGTCACGATCCACGACGTCATGTAGCCGCCGTAACTCCAACCCATGATGCCAAGTCGATCGGGATCGGCAACGCCCTGGCTGATGACCTGATCGACGCCGGCCATGATGTCGCGGTAGTCGCCGCCGCCCCAGTCCTGGTAGTTCGCGTAGCGGAACTTGCGGCCGTAGCCGCTGCTGCCTCGCGGGTTCACGCGCAGCATCGCGTAGCCCCGTTCGGCGAAGACAGGCATCGGATACGGACCGGGCATGCCGATGAACGACCTGGTGAAGACGCCTGCCGGGCCGCCGTGCACGAGCACCAGCAGCGGCACCGTGCGCCCTTTTTCGTACCCG
>DASUPR010000055.1:0-4357 GCA_036281015.1 Pyrinomonadaceae bacterium | reverse complement strand
GACTTCGCCAGCATCGAGGCGTTGAATGCGGCGCGCCGACGCAACAAGGACATCACGCTCGAGGACATCGAGGCGTTGCGTGCGCGCGGTGGTGCGATTCGTGATGTCGCCGCCAAAGCAGGTGGAATGGGCGATGTGAAGTTTGGCTCGACGAATTTGTTTCGCGTTCAGATCAACGCCGCGACGCCAAACATTGCCGACATCGAGCGTATCGAGGCGCAGGCCGGCCGTTACTTCAACAAAACCGAAGACGATACGAGGCGCGCAGTCTGTTTTATCGGCGCAGACGTGGCTGAGAAACTGTTTCCCACTGCCGATCCGCTCGGGAAAGTCATTCGTGTTGACGGCAAACCTTATGAAGTGATCGGTGTGGGTAAAGCGCTCGGATCGGTTTTTGGTCAGCCGCGAGATATGTACGTGTCGGTGCCGTTGGGGACGTTTCTGGCGACGTATGGTTCGCGCCGGAGTTTGGGTGTCAGTGTGACGTCGCATGGACCGGAGAGCTACCAGGACGCGATCGACGAAGCGCGCGTCGTGATGCGTACGCGACGAAGGCTCCCGCCATCCGAGAAAGACAATTTCGGCATCATCACGCCGAAAGCAATCAACGAACTGCGCGACAAGATCTTCGGCACGATTCAGATCGCGGCCGTTGGTGTGACGTCGATTTCGCTCGTTGTCGGCGGCATCGTGATCATGAACATCATGCTTGTGAGCGTCACCGAACGCACGAAAGAGATCGGTATTCGCAAAAGCATTGGCGCGCGCCGCAGCGACATCGTGAAACAGTTTCTGGCGGAATCGACGATGCTGTCGCTTTGCGGCGGCGCGATCGGAATCACGGTCGCTTACCTGTTGGCGAAAATGGTGGCGGTATTGACGCCGGTGCCGACGGCGTTGCCGTTGCTGGCGGTCACGTTTGCTTTGCTTGTATCGGCGAGCGTGGGTTTGGTTTCGGGAGTTTATCCCGCGTGGCGCGCTGCGCGGCTCGATCCGATCGAGGCGCTCAGGGCCGATTAATTCACATGAAACTTTTCGGCGGCAGCATTTTCGAAAACGTGCGCATGGGACTCGATACCCTGTGGCAGCACAAGCTGCGTTCGTTTCTTACCGTGCTCGGCGTGGTGATCGGGACGATGACGGTGATCGTGATCGCGGCGTTTGTTTCCGGTATCGATCAGCGCGTCGCGAAAGAGATCGAATCGTTTGGGACCAACTCGATCTACGTCTACCGTTTCGATCCGGGGTTCAACTTCAACCCGTCAGCGGAAGAGCGCATGCGTAAGCCGTTGAGTTACGAAGATGCGGTGGCGATTGGGACTGATTGTCCGTCTGTTGCTTACTCTGCGGCATTCATGTCGCCGGTCGATTTCTTCGGTGGTCCGTTTACCGAACGTGTTTACGTGCGCCATCGCGACATCGAGATGAAGAACGCTGCGGTGCAGGGCGCGTCGCCGTCTTACTTCAAGATGGGCGTCACGAACCTTGCCGAAGGACGTTACTTCACTGACGAAGAAAACGCGCTGCACGCAAACGTGATCGTGATCGGCAACGACGTCGCGAACACGTTGTTTCCTTACAGCGAGGCACTGGATCAAACCGTTTCGATCAACGGGCGGCTTTATCGCATCATCGGCGTGCTTGCCGAGCGCGACATTTTTCTCATCGGTGCTGAGGATCCGAATAACGAAAACAAAGCCGTGTACATGCCTTACCTCACGTTGCGCAAACTCTATCCGGATGTTGACGACAACTTCGTGATGGCCCAGGCGCATCCCGGGAAGATGGAAGCGGCGGTGGAAGAGATTCGCGAGCTGTTGCGGCGGCGGCGCAAAGTTGCTTATGGCGCGAAAGACAACTTTGGTATTTCCACGTCAGACCAGATCCTGACGCAGTTTGGCGCGATTACCGGCGGCATCTTCGCGTTGATGGTGGCGATTTCGAGTGTAGGTCTGCTCATCGGCGGAATTGGCGTGATGAACATCATGCTGGTGTCGGTGACGGAAAGGACGCGCGAGATTGGCGTGCGCAAAGCGATGGGCGCGCGCCGGAAAGATATCGTGGCGCAGTTTTTAATCGAGGCCGGCACGTTAACCGGCCTTGGTGGGATACTCGGCATTGTGGTCGGCAGCGGTCTCGCGTTGCTGATCCAAACACTGATGCCGACCTACATACCTCTTTGGGCGCCGATCGTCGGCTTCGGCGTTTCAGTGGGCCTCGGCGTCATCTTCGGCCTCTGGCCCGCCTGGAAAGCCGCCCGCCTGAACCCCATCGACGCCCTCCGTTACGAGTAGCGACTAAAACATTTAGGTTAGTGGCGTAACGAGTAGCGACGAACATTTAGGTCGTGTCTTATCTGAACGCCGAAGGCGTTGTCGAGTTTCAGCCCAGGGTTGGCGGTTTCGACAACCCTGGGGACTAAACGGATATTTTCGTTGCCAACGCTGGAAGTTTTGGCAAGTGGCGTCCTCTTGCGAACGCTTTCAGCGTAGTAGTCTTCTCATCGCTTCCCCCAGGGTTGTGGCAACCCTGATGTTATGAAGCAGCGCCTCCGTTCGTGAGTGCTAGACTCACGACAGCTCTGACCATGAGACTGAAAGGAGGCGCTGTGCAGAAAATATATATCGGCGTTGACTTTCATGCACGACAACAGACCATCTGTTATTTGACAACTGATAGTGGAGAACTTCTGCTCCATCAACTCCGGCACCAGGACAAAGCAGCGGTGCGTGCTTTCTACGCGCAGTTCCGCGGTCAGGTGATCGTGGGACTGGAAGCCAGTGGCTACAGTCCCTGGTTCGAACGACTGCTGGAAGAACTCGGCTGCGAAGTCTGGTTGGGCCATGCCACCGAAATCCGGCGCCGTGCCCGCGGGCGCCATAAGAACGATCGGCGGGACGCGGAATTGATTCTGGACTTAATGCTCCATAATGAATTCCCTCGTCTCTATCTGCCGCCACTGCAGAGCCGCGAAGTGCTGCGCATGCTGCGGTACCGGCAAAAGCTGATCAAAATGCGCACCATCGGCAAGAACAGTCTCCAGGCCTTGGCCCTACAGTCTGGCCTGGCCAAGGGCCCGCACTTGTTTACCAAAGCCGGCCTGCAAGAACTGCGCACCGCCACCATGTCGCCGGCCATGCAATGGCAGCGGGAACAGTGGCTGCAACTGCTCGAGCCGCTCAATCAACGGCTGTTGGAAACGATGTGCTGGCTGCAGCAACAGAGCCAGGCTGATCAGCGCATCAGTCGTTTGCGCACGCATCCAGGCGTAGGTCTCTTAACGGCGCTTTGTCTGGTGCATTCCCTGGAGCCAGTGAGTCGCTTTGCCAATACCCGGAAAGTGACTGCTTATGCCGGACTGGATCCTGTGGAACGTTCCTCAGCCGAGCGGCAGCGCTTTCTCGGCATCAGCAAAGGCGGCTCGCGCGTGCTCCGTTTCCTGCTGGTGGAAGCGGCCCACACGGCGATCCGCAAGGATGCTGACCTGAGGCGTTTTTACCAGCGCCTGGCGCAACGTCACGGACGTCCGAAGGCCAAGGTGGCAGTGAGCAGAAAACTACTCATCCGCACTTACATCATGCTGCGTGATGAGATCGATTACGCGGAATTCCAAAGGCGTGCCGTCGCAGCTCGGCCTGCCCGCTCAGCCCATGGGCATTGAGGCCCGAACCTTGATTGGGCGGCCAGCCTTTCTGTTCCTCGAAGGACGGAAAGTGCGGAGCAAACCTCATGGAAGATAACCGCATAGATGATTGATCGTGGCAAATGCTGCCACTGAACAGTTGAGGAAACCGCTAACGGCGGTAATTAAAACTAGCAGTCTCATGTCAAAGAGCAAAGCTTATCAATAGAGCAACGCAGGCGCTGCGGCGCCGCGGTCAGAGTGTGCCCAAAAAACTCTTGACACCGGAGACCACTTCATAGATGGGCTGAAATTAGCGAACGCCTCCGGCGTTCAGCACCTCGGGCTGACGTTAGACAACACCTTCGCGTTCAGCACGTTCGGGCTGACGTTAGACAACGCCTTCGGCGTTCATTGAGCCTGCTTACTAACGTTCCTGCGCCTTCCTCCTAACGCTCCTGCGCTGTCGGCGTGAACTCGCCCAACCTCGCGCGTACTTGCTGCTCTTGTCCGTCGCGTCTGACGGTGAGGGTTACTTCACTGCCCGGCGGCGTGCTCGCGATCTGGTTGCGAAAGCTGTTCGGCTCGCTCACGGCGTTGCCGTTGAGCGCCGTGATCACATCGCCACGACGCAGACCCGCACGATCTGCCGCACTACCTCCCTGAACGTTGTAAACCACCACGCCCGGTCCCTGCGTAACGCCCAACCGCGTCGCTTCTTCAGAAGGAATCCTG
>DASUPR010000054.1:0-13754 GCA_036281015.1 Pyrinomonadaceae bacterium | reverse complement strand
ACTGCGAGATCGAGTGGAGTGCTGTGCAAAGCGCCGTTCACAATTCGTTTCACTTTGCCCGTGGCTCGCTCGAGCACAAAAAAATCATCAGGCCCGATGAACGCCATGCTCGTCGGTTGATCGAGTCCGGAGATAACGGTGCTGACGGTGAGATTGTCGTCCAGCATGACGGGCGACGCGGCTGCCGGTTGAATCACGGTCGTCGTGCTCGCGGCGTTGTTCGTGGAATCGAAATCGTTTTCGTTTGCGGTGACACTCGCCGTATTGATGATCTGTCCCGGCGCGGAAGGCGTGACGACGATTGTGACTATGGCGCTGCCGCCAACCGCGAGTGTGCCGAGATTGCAATTCACTGGACCAGTGCCATTGCAATTTCCCTGCGTCGCAGTCGCAGAGCCGAAAGCAACTCCGCCCGGCAGCGTATCTGTCACGACTACATTCGTCGCGCTTGCCGGTCCGTTGTTCGTCACCGTGATCCGGTACGAGAGCGGAGCTGCGGCCTGCCCGGGATTGGGCGATGCGGTCTTGGTTAACGACAGGTCAACACTCGACGAACTTACAACCTGCAAATTCGCCGGAATCAAATGCGACGTTGGACCAGACTGCGCGTTGACGTTGAAGGAATGATTGCCAACCGCCGCGGCCGCACCGGTTCCCAAAGAAAGAACCGACGTTTTTGAGTTGGCGTCCGTGATGTTGATTGATGCCGGCGTAAAGGCCGTCGCCACTCCGGCCAGCACGCCGGTCGTGCTCAAATTCACCTGGCCCGTAAAGCCAGCGAGCGGTATGACCGTGACGGTGTAAAGCGCGTTGCTACCCGGCACAACACTGCGCGACGCCGGATCGATGCTGAGCGCAAAATCAGGAGTGCTCGAAGCGGGCGCCACCGCGACGAACGTCTTATAGATGTAATCGCCCGACGTGTTGCCGTCGTTATTCGCCTGGTTGCCGGCGGTGTAGAAAGTGACTGGTCCAACATCGGTGCTCGGCGCGGTCCAGTTGAACGTCCAGCTCGCGCCGTTCTGCTGTCCGATGAAAGTTCCATTAGCAGTGTGCTCGATGTACTGGCGCGCGGAGTTTGGACCAGCGTTGTTCAGCACCTGCGTCAAGCCGTCGATGCTTTGCAGTTCGCCGGCCTTCTCGTCCGACGCGTTATCGAGAACGGTCAGTTCAAAGCCCCAGCGCAATCGCGTCAGATCGGCATTCGTGTGCGTGACGGTGATTGGATAGGTTTGGCCGGGAATGTACGTCTGCGGCGCGGTGATCGAGATCCTGCCGGTGCCCGCATCGGGCGGCACGTGACATTCAGCGCACGCTTCGGGTTCCTCTTGCGGAGCACCTGTATAACCTGCTGGCGGCCCAGCAGAGAAAGCATGAACGCGACCGGTGCCCGTGTCGTGAGTTAACAGGAATCCAACGAGGCCGGCGACGAGCGCCGGTAATAAGATCAGTCGGACCCGTTCACCCATTTTTGTTTACGCCAGGAAACCCAAATTCGCGGTCGAGAAACGATTGATTAGCGGAAACACTGCCGGAAGATCGGCAGTCGACAGACCATACCACGTCGCCAACGTTGCGGCATATTGTTCGACTGACGTCGTCGGAATCCAGCGGCCGCGCGGATTTGTTCCGCCGTCAGTATCGTCGGGTCCGCCGAGACGCAGTATCGGGTACGTTCCGTAAAGCGTATGACCAAGCACCGCGCCGCCGACGATCAGGTGATGATTTCCCCAGGCGTGATCCGTGCCGACCGCATTGACGCCCGTGCCGGCGGGTTGAAATGTGCGGCCGAAGTCAGACATCGTGAAGGTCGTTACCTTGTCCTGAATACCAAGCTCGACAGTCGCCGCGTAGAACGCACTGATCGCCTGGCTCACCTGCGTCAACAAGTTTATCTGTCCATTTATCTCGGCGGAGTGGTGATCGAAGCCGCCGATCTGCGTGAAGAAGATCTGGCGCTTCATGTTGATTCCCGCCGCTGGATCGGTACACGCCTTAATTAGCAGCGCCACTTGTTTGAGTTGACGGCCGATCGAAGTGTTGGGGAAGACTGTGGCGAGTGTTGGATTGACGCTGCTCAATGCGTTGTCCGTTTGAATCGAGCTTGAACGCGTGTCGCTCGCCGCTTTCACGAGTTTGAAGTTGTTGTCGAGCGTGCGCAGGTCGTTGAAAGCAACGAGCCGCGATGCTTGTTCGCTCGCAGACCCAGACATGTTGAGTTGCAGCACATTAGCGAGGGTTGTATTCGAATCGGCAACGGCAAGCTGCCGCGTATCGACGCCGGTCAAAAACAGATTGATACCCGCGATCGAAACGTTGCTCGGGAAAGTCGCAGCGCCATTAAGACCAAGAGTCCTGTCGGCGAGCCTGCCGGCCCAACCCGTTTGACTCACATTGTTTGCGATCGCAGTCTGAAACAATCCGATCTGATCCGAATGCGAAAAGAGCTGCATCGGCTTTTTGCCGGCGCCGTTTTGATAAGTGGTTCGCGTGAGCGGTTCGACGAGTGGTCCATTGTTGCAGAGTACGGCGAGCTTCCCCTGGTTGAAGAGGTTCTGCATCTCCGGCATGTTCGGGTGAAAGCCGTACGACCCGCCGCTCACGGGCGAAACCGGAAGCAGGCTCGCCTGAGCGATCGCGAGACCTGAAGCGGCGCGCACGTTTGAGTAACCCTCAACGGTGCTGCCCGCCGGACCGTTGTACTGGTCCAGCGAAACGAACATGTTGTTGCCGTCGTTGCCGCCGTTCAGAAAAACGCAAACCAGCGCTTTGTAATCACTGGCTGCCTGCGGCGTGAGCGCGTGAACAACGCCGAACGTGTCGATACTCGAAGCCAGCGCCATACTGCCGAACGCGCAGGCGCTGGAACGTAAGAAGTCTCTGCGTGTGATTGCCATGATGGTTATCTCTGAATGTCGTACTGAGACGAAGTTGCGACCAGGTAGACCGCGGTGCGCGCGCGTTTCTGATGGCGCGTCGTGATGTTTGCGTCGTTGATGGCGTTCATTGCGGTGATGATCGACGTGCGCATCTGCGGATGCATCGTGCCGTGCAGCAGCAACGCGTCGAGCGCGTTCACAACGTCGGCCGGATTTCCCGCCAGCGCTTCGAGGTTGGAGATGTCGATCGAAGTGCCACGCGGACGATCCGGACTCGCCGCTGTCGGCGAAGTGTTAGCGCTGACGCCGTTGAAGATGAGCGTGTTGATGTTATTGGCGCGGCGCAGCGTCGTCGTGGTCGACAGGATGCCGAATGCCGGTCCGAGTATCTTCGTGCCGGGCACTTCATAACTCGGCTGGTAATAACTGAAGACCGTCGTCGGTTGGAAGATCGGTTGGTCCAGGCTGCCCGTGAAGTCTGTCGACGATCTGCCACCCAAAACGCCGTCGCTGGTCGTGGACTTGTCGAACGACTTGGGGTTGAAGGCGCGCAGGAAACCGGTGATGTACTGAGCGGGCTCGCGCAGTTTGCCGTAGTTTGGATCGGTCTTCACGTCGCCGCGCGCTTCGGGATCGAGGAGGATCGCCTGGACCACGAAGCGGAGGTTGCCGCGAGTGTTCGTGCAACCCTGCGGATAAAGCCCGTTGCAATCGTTGTTGAAGACTCTGGCGACGCGCTCGACGTAAGCGGGACTCGGATTGCTCGTCACCAAATGTTGAATGAGCTGCTTGCTGATGAATGGTCCAACGTTGGGATGATTTGCGAGGTTATTCATCACCGCCGTCATGTCGGATTGCGCGCAGGCGATGTTGGCGGCGCCGTTTGGACTCGAACAGGCCGGAATGCTGAAGCCATTCAACAACGTCTTCGCGCCCGCGTCGTGATTCTGACCGCCGCGCGGCAGCATCGGATCGCGGAAGTTTGTAATGCCTGCACCGATAGCCGTCGCGAAGTTCCAACCCGTAAACACGCGCGTGAACTCGTTCACGTCTGCCTGCGAGTAGGTGGGAATCGTTGCGCCTTGCGCATCGCGTTGCGCCGTGCCATCGGGATTGAGCACGTCGGTTCCGATCGAGAAGAGTTGCAGCACTTCGCGCGCGAAGTTTTCATTCGGGTTTGTTCTCGTGCTCAGACGCATATCGAGATACTCGCCCATCGCCGGAGTCAGCGTGATCTCGTTGAGTAAAGTCCTGTAACTACCAAACGCATTGCGATCGAGTGCTTGCAGATAAATCGTCATCCAGCTCGGACGGTTGACCTCGCTGTTTGCGGAGACGACCAGGATCTGGTGCAGCGCAAAAGCGACGCGCTGCCGCAACTGATCGTTGCCGTAAAGCGCGTTGCTGAAGAAGGTCCGGTGCACCGGATACATTGTGTAATGATCGCGGAAGCAAACATTCTGGTTGTAGTTCGGATCCGCGGGATTGCTTGTCGGACACTGCTGCGTTGAATCGTCGAGCGGGAATGTCAGGTCCGGATAGTTTGAACCTTTCGCCGTGTTCGTTGGCGCAAGGCCGAACTGTTCGTCGAGATAAGCTTTGAAGCCCATTGCTTTGACGCGCGCGATTTCAGACGGCGTCGGGCCCCAGCTAGCTTGTTCGAGAAAACGCACGGTGTCTGCTTCGCTTGCAGGGCCGGTATACGGATCGGGAACGAGCGGCTGATCAGCGCCCGGAGGCGTAGGCGGCGCCGGTGTTGCGACCGCGCCCGGATCGTCTGCCGGTCCACCGCCTGAGTGGCCGATCGCGACTCGCACGCGGTTACTCGACATGCCGTGGAGGTTCAGTCGCAGCAGTACGTCGCCAACGTCGCCGAGATCGTCAGCCAGCCTGACGATGATCATCGTGATACCGGGAAAGTTCGGCACCTGGCCCACGAACTCAACTCGCAACGGGTAGATCTTTCCGCTCGCGTCCTGCACATCGGAGGTAAATGCGTTTGCGCCTTCGCCGGGCAACAGCTCGAGGTCCATCGCGAAGATGCAGATGCGGGTGCGGAGGTCGTTGCCCATAGGCAGGCTGGCCGTCAGCGGAAAGGGCTCGGCTTTCATCGACACGGATTCAAACGCGACGGCGCGTGTGTTTGTGGCCTGACTGAGCAGCACCGGTTTTTTGTTAGTGGCCGCGTTCGCAGCGGCAAGGCTCAGACCGAGAACACAGGCCAATAACGAAAGCCGAAAGGTAATACCCGTGCAACAGGGGAAACAGGTTTTCATAAGGACGGACTCCGTCGCGATTTCCGAAGGACTTCAGTGAGGTGCGTGCATTAAAACGAGGGGCACCGTGGTTGCTGAACCAGGTTGAACTCAATATACCACTTTTGTTGTTTTGGCAGCCCGAGTTTTTAGACGAATAGACCAATGAAATGGTCTAAAAAACTCGCGCAGTTTGTCGCCCCCGGGCTACAAATTCTATTCTCTGTGTCTCTGTGGTTTAAACCACCGAGACACGGAGACACAGAGAAGCCGCATTAGTAGAGATTTGCTTCAACCGTTACTGGCGTGGCGCTGAAGGCGGCGGTGCCGCAGAGGGCGTCGACCGCGAGGGGATCGGTCAGGTCGTTGATGCTGACCCCGGCGTGTTGTTGGGCAACGGCCAGGTGATTTCCCGCGCGCTCGTGGCCCCAGCCATGCGGGATGCTCACGACGCCCGGCATGATCTCGTCGCTAACTTCCAAAGGCAAAACAATCTCACCAATTCGCGATCGCACCGTCACATTCTGACCCGAGACGAGCGCGCGATGAGCCGCGTCCGCTGAGTGCATGATGACTGTGCACGGCGGCTTGGCCGGATTTCCTTTAACGAGCCGTTCGCTGTTGTGCATCCACGAGTTGTTACTGCGTAACTGCCTTCGCCCGATCAACAACAGTTCACCATTCGAAGACGCAACAGCGCCGTCGAGCAACACCTTCTTCACTCGCGCGATGTCCTTAACAAGAACCTCCGGCGCCAGATCGATGCGCTTGTCATTCGTACGCAGTCTTCCCGGCAAACACGGCTTCAATGGTCCAAGATCGATCCCGTGAACAGCTTGCTTAACCTTCCGCAGCGTTAGTCCACTCGAAAACGGATTCAACTTCGCGCCGTATGGTCCAAAACGCAAACCCAGATCGAGAATTCTCTCCGGTCCCAGGAACCGCGTAGACCACTTGCGCAAAACTGCGCCGCGCTGCCCCTTTCGATCGAGACGGCTTTGCAGTTCACTCAGGATCTGCCAATCGTGCAAGGTGTCATCAGAAGGCGCAAACAAGGCCGGTGAAAACTTCGCCGTGTTGCGCACCGTCAAGATGTTAAAAGCCATATCGTAATGTCCGCGTTCGAGCGCAGACGTTGGCGGCAGGATGATGTGCGCGTGCCTCGTAGTTTCGTTGATGTAAGGATCGATCGACACCATGAACTCGAGACTCGCAAGCGCACGGTCCAACTTACGCCCGTTCGGCGTCGACAAAACCGGATTGCCCGCGTAAGTGACGAGCGCTTTTATCTGTCCCGGTCCCTCAGTAAGAATCTCTTCAGCCAACACGGCAACCGGCAGCTCTCCCGCAAACTCCGGCAACTCGCGCACGCGGCTGCGCCATCGTCCAAAGCCTCCACGCGGCGCTAACGACTCCGGCGCCGTTAGCGGATCAAACGCCGGCAGAGTAAACATCGCGCCACCCGGCCGATCCAGATTGCCCGTCACGATATTCAGAACATTAATCAACCACTGACAAACTGCGCCGAACTCCTGCGTGCTCACTCCGATTCGCCCGTGACACACCGCAGACTCAGCCGTCGCAAACTCTCGCGCGAGCGTGCGTATCTCATTCGCGTCGATTCCCGTAAGCGGCGCCACGCGTTCCGGCGTAAACTCGGCAACGATCTCACCGACAGCTTCTACACCTTTAGTAAACGAAGCCACCTGGCCCAACTGAACGAGACCTTCTTCAAACACGACCTGCAACAACGCAAGTAACAACAGCACATCAGTTCCCGGTCGAATGAACAGATGCTGATCAACGATCTGCGCGGTCTCGTTGTATCGCGGATCGACAAGTACAACTTTGCCGCCGCGTTGGCGAATCTCCTGCAAACGACGGCTGATTCCCGGCGCAGTCATCATGCTGCCATTCGAGACGGCGGGATTCGCACCGAGCATGAGATGAAACTGCGTGCGATCGACGTCCGGAACCGGCAACAACAGTTGATGACCAAACATGAAGAACCCCGCGACGTGATGCGCGAGTTGGTCCACCGACGTCGCCGAGAAACGATTGCGCGTGCCTAAGCTGCGAATAAATCCCGGCGCAAACAGCAGTGCGCCGTAGTTGTGAACGACTGGATTCCCGAGATAAGTCGCAGTGGAGTTTCTGCCGTGCGTGGCCCTGATGCGTTTGAGGTTTTCGGCCACCTCGGCAAACGCTTCGTCCCAACTGATGCGTTCCCAACCCTGATAGGTGCGCCGCACAGGATGTCGCAGCCGGTCCTTGTCGAAGTGAAGGTCTTGTAAAGCAACAGCTTTCGGACAGATGTAACCGCGGCTGAACGGATCGTCTTTGTCGCCGCGGATGTCAAGGCGCCCTTCAGCTTCAACAGAGATCTCGATCCCGCAGATCGCCTCACAGAGATTGCAGCTTCGATAGTGAAGCGCGTGCGAGTTGTTTTCACGGCTTGAGCGCGGCAAGAAAGTGGCCTCCGGTGACAGGCATATTATCAATTCATACGCCGCATGAGGATCTTAAAAAACGCCAATTGACAGATTCTTTTAACTGCACTAAGGTCATGCGCCGTCAACGCACTCGTCGAACTCGACACGCCTTTTTCGTTTTGAGCCCAACCTCATTTGCGTGTCCGGCTACACGATCGGCCTCGATTCCAGGTTCTCTTCCAAACCTGGGACCACCGTCCAAGCGGGTTTCGATCCACGGTTAAATACTAGCAATACCCGTATTTAGTCCACGGCAAACTGATCATCAAGCACAGGGAGAACGGTCATGAAGTTCCCGGTTATGGCCATTGTCATTGCGTCTATTGTGACGCTCGTCACGCCCCACAACGTGGCGAATTACAACAACACCGTGAGCGGAGCTCAAACCGCATCGGCAGAATCAGCCAGCGTTGCGTTCAACTTAAACGCGACCGGCGATCTGCCGGGCATGCTGAGCGTCACACTCAAACACGAAGGCGGTAACGTCAACGGCGGAACCTGGACCCTGACGGTCCTGCCGCCAAACGCCGACGCAACTTCCAGCGAGAGCGGCACACTGACCGGAAGTTTTAGCGGCGGCACACTGACGCTCGATGCAAACGGCATCGCTACGGCGGCCAACTCCATACAACTCACCGTAACGAGCGGTGCAGGACAGTTTGCGTCGATCACAAGCGGCAGCGGCACGCTGAATCTGTCAGCGGACGCGGAAAACTCAACCAAGCTCGGTGGCCCATTGGCCCTGAGTTTCTGAAGCAACAACCCAGAGAGTTACACCACGAAGTTTTAGATAGTCCAAACCATATCCCCGCGCTTCCCCCCGACAGCGCATTCATCGACAGGAGTCGAATCATGTTTCCCTGCGCGAACAAAACGCGAACGAACCTTACTATCAACGTCCAGCATTTCATCACCCTACTGCTGGCTTACTGTTTACTGATTCAGACGATTGCGCCGCCCGCACTGGCAGCGCCGCGGCCAGGCTTCTCGTTCGCGTGGTTGGACAACAGTGTCGCCTCCCTAACGTCGGTTTTTAAGAAACCCAATTCAGCGCCACCAGCGACGGCTGCTGCTGCCGTGCCGGTCAAACAGTCGACTGAAGAGTTCGGCGTTGTGCTGACGCAGCTCAGCACCGCGTTCTCCGGTCACGCCGGCATCGAGCATCACCAACCGTTGCGCAGGGTCGTCGTCTCGGCAAACAGCCCGACCGGTATGCCCCTCAACTTCGAGTCGATCGACGAAGACGGCACTCACCGTCCGTATTCAAACGTTGCCGGACTGACCGGCGCGAAAAAGATCGCGACCGCACGCGACGACGGCACGGGCCTGAGCCTCGGCGGTTTCACTCCGGGTGAGTTGTTCAGCGGCACCGGCGTTCCCGGTGTGATCGCGCGCGTCGCTGCCGATGGCGCCACCGTTCAGAACCCGTGGGTGACACTTCCGGGCGAGACCGGATTGGAAGCCGGCCTGTCTATCGATCGCACCGGTGTGTTTGGCGGCGACCTGATTGCTGTAACGACCACTGGCGGTGTTTGGCGGATCACTTCAGCGGGCGTTGCCACACGCGTTGCGGATCTCGGCACGCCGCTCGAAGGTGTCACGACAGTTCCGAACGACGTACCAAATTATGGTCCATGGGCCGGCAAGATTCTCGCGGGTGCGAAAACGCAGAACGCCATCTACGCGATCGACGCACAAGGCGCCTTCACGAGCACTGATGTCGGAATTTCTCCGCAAGACATTCGCATAATTCCCGCACACGAAAACTTCTACGGCGTCGACGCCGCGAGCAGCAAAATCTGGGGCGCGCCTGACGACGCTTTTGCCGGCGTCATCGGCGACATCCTGATCGCGCAAGGCTCGCCGGGTGTTTTGCTGCGCGCGAGCTGGAACGGGACGGAAATCGAACTCGGAGAGATCGCGGAAGTTCCGAGCTGGAAACAGATCACTTTCTCGTCAGCAGCGCTGTCTGAAATCGCGGGCGTCAAACAGTTCTACGACAAGATCGCGGTCGTGCGTCACGCGCCCGAGCTCAACAGCGGGCGTGTCGAAGGCGCGTTGTGGCAATTGCTGCCCGAGAATCTCGTGCTCGACGGCACTGATGTCATCACTTCCGACCTGCTCGTTCCCGGCATTCCGACCGTAACCGTCGGCTCTGGTAATCCAAGCTTCGACGGCGTCATTCAAGGCGTCGAAAGCACACAGCCCACCGGTTATTCAATTTCGATCAGCAACAACGCGCAACTGCGCCATGTGATCACGCGCACCAATCCGATCAGCCTGATGCCGATCGCGGCGCCGCCTGCTCCGGCCGGCACGCGCGACGTGTCGTTGTCGCAGGAAGGCGACACGATTGGTGATCCGGCGACGTTGCGTCACCTCAGTATTTCGGGCAAAGCGGGTGCGGTTGTCGTGCCGCCGGGTACGTATGGAAGGTTCTTGGCGAGTGGTCACACGGCTTTCGTTCTGGGTGTTGAAGGCGCGACCGTGCCTTCGGTGTACAACCTCGAAGAGTTGTCACTGTCGGGCGGCAGTGAGTTGCGTGTTGTTGGTCCAGTCAAGCTCACGGTGAAGGGCAACGTGACGCTGGTTGGATCTTCAGTGGGCGCTCCGGATGATCCGCTGCGTTTGACGCTTCAGATTGCGCAGGGAACAGTCAGTGTCACCGGCAACGGCGTGTTGTACGCGATCGTGCGTAACCCGCAAGGTCTGATCACGATTCCGGGCAACGGTCGCATTCGCGGCACGGTCACGGCCGATCGCTTGCTGATCGATGGCAACGGCGTTTTGCAGATCGTCTACAGCGACGTCGCGCCGCCGCCGGTGAATCGTCCGCCCGCGGTCGATGCCGGTCCCGATCAAACGATCACCCTTCCGACCGATTCAGTAAGCCTGAACGGCACGGCAACCGACGACGGTTTGCCGCTCAACAGCACGCTCACGACAACATGGACCAAGGTTTCAGGACCTGGACCAGTCACTTTTGCCGCGCCCGGAAACCCGGTCACCACCGCGACCTTCACCGAGCCCGGCATCTACGTGCTGCGTCTGACCGCCACTGACTCACTGCTCACTGTGTTTGACGAAGTGACAGTCGAGGTCGTTCCGCGCAATCAACCGCCGGAAGTCAACGCCGGACCCGATCAAATGATCGAACTGCCGAACACCGCGACGATGGCCGGCGTCGTGACTGACGATGCGCTTCCGCGCGGTTCGACCGTGACGCGCACGTGGAGTGTCGTGAATGGTCCCGGCGCGGTGACGTTCGCCGACGTGCACGATCTTTCAACCGTGGTCACTTTCGCAACCGCCGGAACTTACACGTTGCGCCTCACTGCGGACGACACCGAGTTCACTGTTAGCGACGATCTGGTTGTAACAGTTCATCCCGAGAACCAGCCGCCGGTGGTTAACGCCGGACCGGATCAGACCGTGCGCTTGCCAAACGCGGCGACGTTGAACGGAACCGCAACCGACGACGGTTTCCCGTTCGGCAGCACGCTGACTACGGCGTGGACCAAGGTTTCTGGTCCGGGCACGGTTACGTTTACCAATCCGTCTTCGCCGGTGACAGCCGCGCAGTTCAGCGTCGAAGGCACTTATGTTCTGCGTCTCACTGCGGACGATTCGCGCTTCACGGTCAGCGATGAATGCACCGTCACGGTACTGCCGCAAAACACGCCGCCGATCATTAACGCCGGTCCTGATCAGACGTTGACTTTCCTTCAGGCCGGAACGCTGAACGGCACTGCGACGGACGACGGCTTGCCGGTCGGAAGTATCGTTGAAACCGCATGGACCACAGTTTCCGGTCCGGGCACCGTCACGATTGCCAACCCGACGAATCTCACGAGCGGAGTCACGTTCAGCGCGCCGGGCACTTACGTTTTGCGCCTGACCGGCGACGACACGCAGTTCACCGCGCAGGATGAAGTCACGATCACCGTCAACCCGATTCCGCACGCGTCGAAGGTCTACACACTGAATGGTGATTTCAACCTGGGCAGCCTGATCAATCTCAGTCTCAACCCGGCCGATCAGTTACAGCTCGACGAAACAAGCCGCAGCTTCAAATTCATCTGGGTCGCCGTCTCGACAAAGGGAACTGTCGTCAAGATCAACACCGAGACCGGCCAGATCATCGGCGAATACTTCACTTCACCAAACGGCCAGCCGCGCGATCCGTCGCGCACGACAGTGGACCAGAACGGAAACGTCTGGGCCACGAACCGTGCCGGCAACAGCGTCGTTCACATCGGCCTCGTTGAGAACGGCCAGTGCGTCGATCGCAACGGCAACGGCGTCATCGACACGTCCACCGGCGCGAACAACATCCGTCCGTGGACCAACACCGGCGGCGCCAACACAAACGGCGGCGTCTCAACCGCGCAGGACGAGTGCATCCTGCACTACACGAGAGTCAATTCATTCGGCACGCGTCACGTTTCGGTAAACAAAGACAACGACATCTGGGTGAGCGGCACGAGTGGCCGGCGTTTCGATCTGCTCGACGGCGTCACCGGCCAGATCAAACGGCAGGAAAACTCCGTTGGCTTCGGCGGCTACGGCGGTTTGATCGACAAGAACAACGTGATCTGGTCGGCGAATCCGATGCTCCGTTGGCCCACCGCCAATCCGTTGAATGGACCAAACGGAGTCAACTGGCGCGGCTTCAGTCATCCCAGTTACGGGCTGTGCATCGACAGCCTCGGCAACGTCTACAACACGTCTTTCGGCAACGGCACGATTCGCAAGTTTGCTCCGAACGGCACGCTGCTCGGTTCGTTCAGTCAGGGCTCGCCGTGGGCGCAGGGCTGCGTGGTCGATCGCAACGATCACGTTTGGATCGCGCATTCGCTCAACACGAACACCGTCGGACACATGTTGCCCAGCGGTACTTACATCGGCACGATCACGGTCGGCAGTGGTCCAACGGGCGTCGCGGTGGATGGCGACGGCAAGATCTGGGCGACGAACTATCACAGCCGCACTGTGTCGCGCATCAATCCGGCGCTCGGCCCGATTGGCGGCGACGGCGTGACGCGCGTCGGCGCGGTCGAGTTCACGACCGTGGACCTCGGCGGGAATCCTTACAACTACAGCGACATGACGGGCAGCACGTTGACCGGCGCGCCTGACACAGGCACGTGGTCGGTTGTGTTTGACAGTCAGATCGCGGGCGCCCAGTGGGGCCGCATCGGTTGGACCGCGCAAATTTGCGGCGATGGTCTGTTGACCATGTCCGTCGCTACGAGTGAAAACAACGTCACTTACAGCACGCCTGTCGTCGTCGCAAACGGCGATGATCCGGTTGTTCCGAATGGCCGTTTCGTGAGGATCACCGTGCGCTTCGATCGCGCGTCGAGTGGCGAGAGTCCGATCCTTTACGACCTTTCAATCGGCACTGTCGGCTTCCCGCTCGAGACGCCGGCAAACGTCGCACCGGGCATCGACGCCGGTGTGGACCAGACGCTCAACGGCACGCTGCAAACCGCGTTGCGTGGTTCGGTATGCGACGATGCCTTGCCGAGCAACAATCGGCTCACGATGTCGTGGTCCAAGGTTTCCGGTCCCGGCAACGTTACCTTCTCGCAACCAAACTCGCTCATCAGCAACGTCACGTTCAGCAAGCCCGGCACTTACACGCTGCGATTAACGGCGAGTGATTCGGTACACACCGGCAGCGACCAGTTGATCGTGACGGTCATACCGGGCAACCAGGCGCCGGTAGTGAACGCCGGAGCAGATCAATCGATCGTGCTGCCGGCCGTAGCGAATCTCAGCGGCACGGCGACCGACGACGGGCTGCCACTTGGAAGCACGTTAACGACGACGTGGTCCAAGCTTAGCGGACCGGGTCTCGTCACCTTCGGCAACGCGAATCAACTCGCGACGACCGCGGCCTTCAGCGTCGCGGGCACATACGTGCTGCGTCTCGAAGCTTCCGACACGCAGAAGGGTTCGTTTGACGACGTTTCGATCGTGGTCCTGCCGCGTCCGAATCGCGCGCCCGAGATCACGAGCGAACCGTCGATCGAGTTCTCGCTCGGCTCAGTTCCAACGGGCACCGGTGATCTCGTAAGCCTCGGACCGTGGACCACGAAGCAGTACGAACTGAACTCGCAGCC
>DASUPR010000053.1:0-4442 GCA_036281015.1 Pyrinomonadaceae bacterium | reverse complement strand
CGCGACATAGAGACGTCCCACGCGATCGCGCAAACGCTGTAACTCAAGTCGTTCTAATCCCGTTGCTCGTATAGGTTTGATCATGTCCAGTCCTTACCGCCGTTTTTGCACGAGTTGCTTGAGCTCCGTCATAAACTCCGACACGTCCTCAAACTCGAGATAAACCGATGCAAAGCGAACATAGGCGACTTTGTCGAGTTCTTTCAAGCGGCGCATGATCATCTCTCCGATTTTACTTGTGGGCCGCTCGCGTTCGGGTGATTCCTGCACATATTTTTCGATTGCATTCACAATACTTTCAAGCTTGGCCGAGGCTACCGGACGTTTTTCACAAGCCCGCAACAAGCCGGCCATGACTTTGTTGCGATCGAAAGTCTCGCGGCGGCCGTCTTTCTTGACCACCATGTAAGGTATCTCGTCGATACGCTCGTAAGACGTAAAGCGCCGCTCACAACGAAGACACTCGCGCCGCCGGCGAATGGCGTCGCCTTCGCGCGACTCGCGTGAGTCGACCACTTTGTCTTCGAGGTATCCACAGAAAGGACATTTCATATTAACCCTCCGCGTTTGCCGGCGAGATCAACGTTCGTAATCGTGAAATGCTCAAGTCGCCGCGAATGAAATAAAAGAGTCCGAATATAACTGCTGGGCCAAAGTCGACGAGGTGTAACACGATCGAGAGCGCCGCGGCGGTCTCTTTTTTGACGCCGAGAAATAAAAGTGCAGCCGCAGTCGCAGCATGAAACGCGCCGGCCGCGCCGCCGGGTGTCGGCACCACGGATCCGAGCATGGACCAGCCTAGCACGAAGGCAGTTTCCGCTATGCCGACGTCAAGGTGGAAGGCGCGCAACACCAACAGATTCGCGCCGCCGATACCAAGCCAAAGCAGGACGGTCCAGCCGACTGTTACCGCAAGCTCCTTCGCGTTCACCAGAACACGCAACGCACCGGACAACTGCTCGAGCAGCCCGATTACCAGTTTTGTCAGGCGCTGCGGAATGAATCGCCAACGGGAAAAACGTCTGTTCAGTCCATCGAGCAGTCTTGCCGAGTTCTTTCTAAACCAGATCAGAAACACCACGTTGGCGATCAAGCCGCCTAGTATCAGAAACCCGAGGGTTCTCACCTGGTTGAACGAGATATCGAACGCCACGGGCGGCGTGAACCAGATCAACGTGAGCGCAAACATCAGCGCGACCGCGATGGAATCGTAAATGCGCTCGACGAGGATCGTGACGATCGCCGCGCTCGGTCTCACGCGCGGATCGCGCATCGGAAGAACCACTGGTCTGACCACTTCGCCCGTTCTGCCTAGAAGAAACACGACGCTGAACCCGATCGCCGTCGCGGTAAATAGGTCTGCTAATCGCGCGGCGCTGAGTGGTTTTAGCAGCGCGCCCCAACGAAAAGCCCGCACTAGGTAGGCGAGGCAGATCATCACGACCGCGATGACGAGGAGCAGCGGATCGGCGGTGCCGACCGAGTGACGCACCTCACGCCAGTCGAGGTTCCGGCCAAACCACCAAAGCAACGCCGCTGCCAGCAGGCAGAGCACTGCAAACTCGACGTATTTACGATAGCCTTTGGTGTTCAACTCTCGTTCGAGCGAAACCACAACATGTTGGGTCGGCCCGAGAGCCTACTACACCGCAGGAGTCTCGGCAAGGAGTAGATCATGCCGGTGTTGGAGATCTTTTGCGGGAGGCTGTTCTAACGGGGATTTTTCGGATAAAGTCTCACCGGGAACTTTAGTTAAACGCTTGTCGTAAACGCCTCTTGTCAACAGGTTCGCGGCCTTTGACGGAGTTCCCGAAGCACAGGTACCTGGAGAAGATACGGTGGGGGCTGTAAAAGCTTTGGCAGTCAGTGAAGGAGCCGAGCTGGTTCGCAGGTGTCGCGCGGGCGACGGTGCGGCGTGGGAAGAGATCGTACAGACCTATTCCCGACGCATTTATAACCTCGCTTACCGTTTTACCTCTCGTGCTGATACCGCGGAAGATCTGACGCAGGAAGTTTTCGTCAGAGTCTATCGCTCTTTGGATCAATACGACCCGAAGCAGGGCGACCTGCAGAACTGGCTGATGCGACTCGCGCGTAATCTGATTATCGACGACTACCGCAAACGCCAGCGCACGCCGCACGATAACCAGGCCGACGACCTCGCCGACCACAGTTATCACCTGCACACGCGAACCAATTCGGTGCAGACGGAAATGGAACGTCGCGAACTCGGTGCGCAAGTCCAGGCGGGCATCGACAAGCTCTCGCCGGATCTGCGCACGTGCGTGATTTTGAGAGACATTGAAGAGCTCAGCTATCAGGAGATAGTGGATCTGTTGAAAATACCGGAAGGGACAGTTAAGTCCCGCATTAACCGGGGCCGGATTGAGTTGGCCAAGATCCTCCGGCGCATGAAAGTGGTTGCGATGAGCGAAGTGTAAACGAGGGGACGGAAGTAAACAGGAGCGGCAGGAAAGAAAAACGTGATGCTTTGTGTGGATTTTGAGACCCTACTGACCGATTACATTGAGGGCGTAACCGGTCCCGAAACCAATCGGCAGATGGCGGCGCACGCGATGAAGTGCCCGCTTTGCCATGAGACCCTTTCGGCGGTGAAAGACACCGTGGCAGCGTGCCGTGTAGCAGCGGTCCCGCCGCCCTCGCGTGATCTCGACGCACGCATTCTTCAGAAAACAGCTCCAACAACCGCGATGACGTGCGCAGAGTTTGAGGAGTTCCTGACGGACTACCTCGACGGTTTCCTGCCGGCTCATCTTTATCATCGTTGGGAACGTCACGCCGCGCTGTGTGAGCGCTGCACCGAACTTCCCGGTGAAGTCGTGCGCTCGATCGGCGCGTGCTACACCTACATTTCAGAAGAGAAACCAGTGCCCGCCGGTCTGCATGAGAAGATCATGCAAGCGACTTTGGGCACTTTGACTCCGCAGGAGATCAAAGCCCCGTGGACCGCGCGCGCTGCTTCGCGTTTCCGGTTGTGGCTGGATCCGCTCATCTCGCCACAGCTCGCCAGCGTCGCGACAATGATTCTCGTGGCCGTGCTCGTGTTGACCAACACGGTTTCGGCGGATGGTTCGATCAGCGGCGTTTACGATGCAGGCCTCGCGCTCGCTGAAAGAACAGGCACGCAGTCGCAGGTAATTCAACAACAGACTCCGCCACCTGCGCCTCCGCAGGAACAAAATAACGATCAAGAGAAAGACACGCCTGGCGGCGCAAAGCCAGACAACAACGGCCATAAGAACCGGTGAGGGAAATCAAGATGATGTACTGTAGCTACCATGCCAAGAATCCCGCGGTGGTTCAGTGCAATCAATGTGCACGGTGGCTATGCCCGGCCTGCGATCATCGCGTGCGCGGATTTCCGTTTTGCCAGGATTGCATCGTAGCCGGTGTTGAATTGCTGCGACATTCGCACGCCAGCCCGTCAAACATCCTGCGCCGCAAGAGTTCCCCTTTTGTCGCGACCTTGCTTTCATTCGTGCCCGGTCTCGGCGCTGCTTACAACGGCCAAACTTCGAAAGCCATCGTTCACTTCGCAATCTTCGCCAGCTTCTTTCAAATGGCAGTCGTGACGCAGGGAATGCACTTCTTCATTCTCGGCGTGATCGGTACGTGGTTGTTTGCGGCGGTTGATGCTTGCCGCACGGCGCAGTTGATGCGTGCAGGTTTGAGCCCGGACGCGGAAGACGATGTGATTGCGCGGCGTCTCTACGGCAACCCGCTTGCTTGGGGAACTACGCTGATAATCATTGGCACGCTTTTCCTGTTGCACACGTTGTTGAGAGTGACGCTGCCGATCAAGGAATTGCTGCCGGTGGCGCTCGTAGCGCTTGGCGCTTACATGTTGTTTGACTATATTCGCCGTAGCAAGTCGTCGGATCGAATCGTGCGTTTCGATTCGCGGCGTCCGCCGCCGTCAGTTGTTGCGGGTACGCGGCCGACTGACGCAACCAATTTTCGCACGGGTGAAACTACTCAGTTTGCACGACAGGACGTTAAGCCGCTGCCGTTCGAACGAAAATCGAAATGATCGTTTGGTAATAATCGACGGGGTAAAACTTTATGTGTTGTGGGCTTTTTAAGGTGGCAAGTGGACTCGGCGGCTTGATTGCAGTGATTCTGTTGGTCGTGGCGCTGCTGAAACAACTCATCGGTCTCGTCGCATTCCTGCTTACCCTGCTGAAGATCGCGATCGTCGTTGTGTTTGTCGCCGTGCTCGTGATGATCGTGTTGGCAATCTTCCGGGATCGCGCACGCAAGAAACGCGAATACGAAGACATTTAAGCCGCAGATTCTTTCTGCAATATCTCTCGCTTACTTTTTCCTTGCAAAGTTGCAACTCCTCGCAGCCCTGTGATAGGGTCAGGGCTCTTTTGCAGGACCGGCCGGATGGATTTCACCTCGGAGGGACCTTGAGGTTT
>DASUPR010000052.1:0-5247 GCA_036281015.1 Pyrinomonadaceae bacterium | reverse complement strand
CGGCACCGCGCGCTACGCCGACGGTTCAGGCCGGAGAAGTGAAACCCACCGGCACACGTCGTCGACGCGGTTAAGACTTCAATTAATCCTGAATAAAAGGGTGGGGTCGCCTTTTGACGGGCGACCCCATCGTATTTTTGGCCACAGATTACACGGATGACAATCGGTGTAATCTGTGGCTATATACTATTCGAAATGTCTGCACCAAACATCGACACGATTGTTTCTCTCGCCAAGCGGCGAGGTTTTGTTTTCCCATCGTCTGAGATCTATGGCGGCCTCGGCAGCGCCTGGGATTATGGTCCACTCGGCGTAGAGCTAAGTAACAACATCAAGCAATCGTGGTGGCGTTGGCTGGTCTACGAACGCGACGACATCGAGGGGATTGATTCGTCGATCATTTTGAACCGGCTGGTTTGGAAGTACTCGGGACACGAAGCGACGTTTCACGATCCGCTGGTTGACTGTCGCGAGTGCAAGACGAGAATGCGGGCCGACAAGATCGACGGCAAGTGTGCGAACTGCGGTTCGACCAATCTCACGGACCAGCGTTACTTCAACATGATGTTTCGCACGCTGATCGGCGCGGCGGCGGAAGAAGACGATCCGTCGGCGCTCGCGTATTTGCGTCCGGAGACGGCGCAGGGAATCTTCATCAACTTTCTGAACGTGCAAACGACGATGCGTCGGAAGCTTCCGTTTGGTATTGCGCAAGTCGGAAAGTCGTTTCGCAACGAAATCACGCCGGGCAATTTCATTCTGCGCACGCGCGAGTTTGAGCAGATGGAAATGGAGTATTTCGTCAGGCCCGACGCCGAGCACCTGAAGCTTGTCGACGAATGGGTCGACTTGTATCTCGCGTGGTTTAAGAGTCTCGGAATAAGCGGCGAGAATTTGCAGTTGCACGAAGTGCCCGAGAACGAGCTCGCGCATTACTCGAAACGAACTGTCGACATCATGTATCGCTATTTCCCGGAGCGGCCGGAAGAAGAACGGCAATGGGAAGAGTTGATGGGAATCGCGTATCGCACCGACTTCGATTTGCGCTCGCATTCGAGTAAAGCGACTGATGCGGAAGGCAACCGGGTTAATCCGGATTCGACTGAGGATCTTTCTTACTTTGATGAAGCAGGCAAGCAGCGTTTTTATCCGCACGTGATCGAGCCGGCGGCGGGTGTGAATCGCACGGTGCTTGCGGTGTTGATGGATGCTTACTCAGAGCGGACCAACGACAAAGGTGAGACGCGCGTGATTCTGAAGCTGACTCCGCAACTCGCGCCGATCAAAGCGGCGATACTGCCGCTGGCGAAGAACAAGCCCGAGATTGTCGGCATGGCAAAAGCGATCAAGCGTTCGTTGCAGCCCATTCTGCGCGCCGTTTACGACGACACGGGCGGCATCGGAAAGCTTTATGCGCGGCAGGATGAGATCGGAACGCCGTTGTGCGTGACGGTGGACCATCAGTCGCTCGAGGATGAGGCGGTTACGGTGCGCGACCGCGACACGTGGGAACAGGAACGGGTGAAAGTTACTGAGCTCCCGGAGTATTTACAGCGCCGTTTGAAAGCGGCGTCGCCGGTGGAGCCTGTGGTGGGCGCGCCGGGGTTGGACATCTGAGTTATGCCGGTTGTTAAGAAAAGAAATCAACAAACTGAGACTCGTCTGTTGCTGGAGTCGGAGGATCCGGTGGAGTTACCGCCGGCGGAGGTCGAGGACCGCGCGGTGCTGGTCCAGTTTGAGCAGTTCAAGCCTTACATTCCTGAGTTGCTCGAGGCATTGCGGGCCGGGACGGTTGCCGAACCGGTGCCGGTGATGATCGATGGTTCGACGTTTGCGATTCACGGCGAGACCCGGACTTTCTGGGTGAAGCTGTGGCACGCCGCGGGCAGCGAGCTCACGCGAATCGATCGCGCTCAAGTGATTAGTTGTTTGCCTTCCACGCGCGGCGTTCAGGTTATGGTCGAAGAGCCTGACGACTATACCGAAGAAGAGTTGGACCAGGACGAGCCTGAGGAAGAATAGGTCCGAGGACCTACAGGACCTATGAATAGCCCCCAATTACCAGAGAAGGTCATTCTGCTTTCACGCGCGGTTCGAGACGCGGGCGGACGCGCGCTGCTCGTGGGGGGATGTGTGCGCGATGAGCTGATGGGCGTCGCGCCGAAGGATTGGGACCTTGAGGTTTATGGCGTCGCGCCGGAGCGGTTGCGTGAGATTCTCGATCAGTTTGGGCCAGTCAACGTCGTCGGCGAAGCGTTCACGGTTTATAAACTCGGGCACGATCTGGACGTTTCGATGCCGCGTCGCGAGCGTAAAGCGGGGCGTGGTCATCGCGCGTTTGTGATTGAAGGCGATCCGTCGATGGATGTTGCCGAGGCGTCGAGGCGGCGTGACTTCACGATCAACGCGATTCTTAAAGATCCGCTTACCGAGGAAATAATCGATCCGTTTGGTGGGCGGAGTGACATTAACCAGGGCGTGTTGCGTGCTGTTTCCGCGGAGACGTTTGGCGAAGACAGTTTGCGTGTCTTGCGAGCGGCTCAGTTTGCGGCGAGGTTCGAGTTTCGGATCGCGCCGGAGACGGTTGAACTTTGCCGGACGATAGATCTGAGCGATCTGCCTGCCGAACGAATCTGGGGCGAGTTGGAGAAGCTGCTGTTGCGAGCGCAACGGCCGTCGATTGGGCTCGGCTGGTTGCACGCGTTGGGAGTGTTGGAAAAGGTCTTTCCGGAGATTCACGCGCTGATTGACGTGCCGCAGGATCCGGAGTGGCATCCTGAAGGCGACGTGTTTGTGCATACGAGACTGACGGTTGACCGGGCGCGGGAGTTGATCGACGAGCTTTCCTATCCGCGCCGGGTCACCGTGATGTTGGCGGCCTTGGCCCACGACTTTGGGAAGCCCGCGACAACGGAATTCATCGAAGGCCGCATCCGTTCGCGTGGACACGAAGGGGCGGGCGTGGCGCCGGCTGAGTCGTTTCTCGAGCGGATAAACATTCACACGATCGATGGTTACAACGTGCGCGCGCAGGTGATCGCGCTTGTGCGTGAGCATTTGAAACCGGGAGAGTTTTTCAAGAAGCGCGACGAGGTTGGTGAAGGTGCGTTTCGCCGTTTGGCGCGCCGTTGCGAGCCCGACTTGTTGTATCGAGTGGCGAAGGCTGACTCGCTGGGACGGAATGCGCCGTGGGTGCCGCAGGAAAAATGGTACGGGTCGGAGGCGCAGGAATGGTTTATTCAACGCGCGCGGGAGTTGGAGGTTGAACAGCGTCCGCCGGAGCCGTTGTTGTTGGGCCGGCATCTTTTGGCGCTGGGTGTGGGACCTGGGCCACGGGTCGGGGAAATTACGCGCGCGGTTTACGAGATGCAGTTGGATGGGCGCGTGCGAACTGTCGACGACGCCATTGCTGAAGCGCGAAAGCTGGTCGAGTCTAGCGGTTGATCTGTGGCTGTTGCTGCGTGAGGCAGTGAATCGTGCCCATGCCCCAGACGAGTGGTTCGCAATGAATCGGAATCACGCGCCGAGTGGGAAAGACGCGTTGTAAAGTGTGGGCCGCGCGAGCGTCGTTTTCGTGACCGAAGATTGGGAGCAGCACGACGTTGTTGGCGATGTAGAAGTTTGCGTAGCTTGCCGGCAGGCGATCGAGATTGCGTGTGCCGGTGCTTTCGCCGCCGACGATACCGGGCATCGGCAACGTGACGATCTCGAACGAGCGATCGTTGGCATCGGTCATTCGTTTGAGGCGCTCGAGATTGTCCTGGAGTAGTTTGTAATTAGCATCGTCGGGATCGTCTTCGACGGCGCAGACGACGATGTCTTGCGCAACGAAACGTGCGATGTCGTCGATGTGCCCGTCGGTATCGTCGCCGACGATGCCTTCGCCGAGCCACAAAACCTTCGTCACGCCGAGATAGTTCTTCAAGTAATCTTCGATTTCACCACGGTTGAGTTTCGGGTTCCGGTTTGGATTAAGTAAACACTGCTCCGTGGTTAAGACACAGCCGTTTCCGTTGACCTCGATTGCGCCGCCTTCCATCACGATGCCGGGATTAAAACGGGGGAGTTGCAGGATTGGTTCGAGCAAACGGGGTATCTGATCGTCCTGTTTCAGCGCTTCGTACTTGTTGCCCCACGCGTTGAAGACCCAGTCGTTGAAAGCGCCGCCGCTGCTGCCGGAGATAAGAAAGTTTGGTCCATAGTCGCGAATCCACGAATCGACTGTCGGGATACGGTGAAAGCGTACGTTTTCGGCAGCCGCGAAGGTACAACGTTTGCGCACGGTTTGTTCTGTCGCCTCATCGTCGACCAGCAGGTTCACCGTTTCGTGCGGTGCGAGCGCCGCGATGATCTCGAGATAGATCTCCTCGACTCGTTCCACGAGGTTCGGCCACGTTTCCGGATCCTTGGGCCAAGTGAGCCACGTGCCTGTATGTGGGCGCCACTCAGCGGGCATGTAGAAGCCGAGTTCGGCTGGAGTCTTGTGCTGTTGTGCGGCCATCGCTTGTTCTAAGGACCGAGAGCTTTGAAGCGGAAGTAGCGGTAGATCCCGAGGCAACTGATCAGAACCCAGAAGACTTCCATCAGGAGAGCGGGAAGATTGAAGTTGACCAGCAGAGTCAAGGCAATAAGACTCGCCCCGATGGCGTTGAAAAGTGAATAGGACAGGTCGTTGCTCCTGAGCTTGTCTAGTTGCAATAGCAGGTAGGTGACCACGATCACCACAACGCCAATAAGACCCACGACGTCGACGAGCCCGTACTTCATAAGTGGTCACCAAATCTGAAGCGCAGGCCTTCGTAAGCGTCAATGCGGCGGTCGCGAAGGAACGGCCAGTTTTGCCGTGTCTCTTCGATGACTGAAAGGTCGCATTCCACGACCAACACTTCTTCCTGATCGGCAGACGCTTTCGCGATGATGCGGCCAAACGGATCGGCCACAAACGACTGGCCCCAAAAAGTCAGTTTCCCTTCGCGGCCGACGCGATTGACGACCACGACATAGATTCCGTTGGCGATCGCGTGCCCGCGTTGAATCGTTTCCCAGGCGGAGTGCTGCGCTTCGTTCACTTCCGGCTTTTCATCCGGCAACCAGCCGATGGCCGTCGGGTAAAACAGAAACTGAGCGCCGCCGAGTGCAGTGAGCCGGGCCGCTTCGGGGAACCATTGGTCCCAGCAGACGAGAGTGCCGATTTTGCCGTAGCTCGTGTCGTGAGTTTGAAAGCCGAGATCGCCCGGAGTGAAATAG
>DASUPR010000051.1:0-12223 GCA_036281015.1 Pyrinomonadaceae bacterium | reverse complement strand
AGACCAGGTCTACACCACGCTGATGAATTATGAAGCTGAGGGTGGCGGCGACGAGGCCGAGGACGTTCGAACCGCGCTCGCCGACGGTGTGTACAAAGCCGGATGGTCGACAGTCTCGTCCGATCTAGCGCAGATCATCTTTCTCGTCGGCGACGCGCCGCCGCATAACGACTACGAAAACACCACCGACACGCTGACCACCGCCGCGAGCGCAGTCCGCCGAGGCATTGTCGTCAACACGATTCAATGCGGCACGATGGGCCCGACAACCCGCGCGTGGCGCGCGATTGCCCAGCATGGAAACGGACAATACTTTGCGATCGCGGACAACGGCGGCGTGCAGGCGATCTCATCACCGTACGACGAGCAGATGGGTCACCTGTCGAATCAGCTCGGCGCAACGTTTGTTCCGTACGGGTTTGGCGAGGGCGCTGATGGTGAGATGAGCCGCGGTGCGTTGGCGCGAGAAAAAGCAGCCGTGGAAGCACGCGTTGCAACCGATGCTCCGTCAGTCGCAAAAGCGGAACGCGCGTTGAACAAAGTCGTCAGCAAGGAAGCTTACGTCGGCGACCTGTTGCAGAGTCTCGAAAACGGATCGGTAACGTTCGAAACAATCAACCAGGCGGATCTTCCGTCAGAACTGCGAAGACTTCCGTCCGCGGACCTGAAACTGGAGCTCGAACGACGTCTCGCGCAGCGGCGCGAGCTTCGCTCACAAATCCTTTCGCTCTCAAAGCAAAGAGAGGAATTCGTGAAGTCAGAGCGAAAGAAGATGAACGGCGAAAGCGAAGGCTTTGACGCGGTCGTTGCGAACACAGTGAAGGCGCAGATGGCGCGGAAGGGTCTCAAATAAATCCGTGTCAGTCGCGGTTTAGATAAACCCACTTCGCGAAGAACTCTTTTAGGCTCTTGCCGTGTGCTTCTTCCATCGCGGCGACGAAGTCGGTTGTAACAACTGACTTACCAAAGTGTCGCCGCGTAAAAATTCGTAAACCTTTCCAGAAGTTGTTGTCGCCCATCTCTTTGCGCAGCAGGTGCAGGACGTAAGCTCCCTTGTCATAAACGAGCGTGCGATCTTCGCGCGTGGGATTCAGCCAGTCAGGAAACACCAGCGACTTGTCTTTGCCTGCGGCGCGCACTTTCTCGTAATTCGCGCGGTACGTTTCGATCTCGCGCATGTAAGCCGCGCGGCCGAAGCGATGTTCGAGATAGGCTGCGGCAATGAATGTCGCGGTGCCTTCGTTGAGCCAGAAGTGGTTCCAGTCGCGGCAGGTAACCATGTTTCCCCACCACTGATGCGCAAACTCGTGCGCGGCGAGCCAAAGGTCCTGCTCGTTATCCAGCAACTGCTTTCCGTACACCTCTTTGAGAGCGGTGAAACTGCTCATTTCCTGTTCGACGCCGCCCGCGGCGAGTACCTGCGTGTAGGTTTTGTCGGCGTACTTAACACCCGCGCGATCTTCGAAGAAGTCGAGCATGCCGGGCGTGTCGCGAAAGATGCGGCGCGCTTCGGCGTCGGAGTAGTTGGTGACGAAGTATTGAAGTTCGACGTTTCGGTGGCGTTGGTTGACGATTCGAAATGGACCAACAGCGAAACCGAAGATGTAAGTCGGGATGGGATTCTTCTGGCGCCATTCGTACATGCGCTTGTTGTCCGGCAGATCGCGTTGCGAGACGAGCCCGCCGTTTGCGACGGCCGTCAGCGTCGCGGGCAGGATCAGTTTCATCGTGAGCGTTGCTCTGTCGGCGGGGTCATCAACACAGACCATCCATTGACTCGTCGAGAAGATCGTATAGACCTGTTGTCGATCGGGAAAGAACCGAATCCCGTATCGTGGCGCCCCATGGTATCTGACTTCAATATCCCTTTCCGCTTTTCCTGACGGTAAGGACACTTTCAAACGGCGGTCGACTACCGAAAAAGTAAGTTCTGTGCCAGCAAGACGGACTGAGTTAATCACCAAGTCACCGCAGTTAAACTCGACCACGTTCGAGGCAGTTCGAACACGGATTAAGACAGAACCCTTGATGGATTTGTTTGCGATGTCGGGTTCGAGTGTGGCGGTGTAATGCAGCACATCCGCACGCAACTCAACACTCGCGACCAGGATCACGACGAGACACAGAAATATCTTTTCTGACATACTCAGCATTCTATGCATGCCCTCGAAACCGAACGTTTACTTTTGCGCCCGGTAACGACCGACGACGCGCCATTCATTCTCACGCTGCTCAACGAGCCTTCGTTCCTTCGATTCATCGGCGACAAAAAAGTCCGCACTCTCGAAGACGCACAACAATATCTTCTGAATGGACCAATCGCCAGCTACAACCAGTACGGTTTTGGACTGCTGCTTGTCGAGCTCAAGGATTCACAAACACCGATCGGCATGTGCGGCCTGCTCAAGCGCGAAGAACTTCCCGACCCCGACATCGGCTTTGCTTTTCTGCCTGACTACTGGAACAAGGGATTCGCTTTCGAAGCAGCAACCGCGGTGTTGAAGGATGCGCAACTCGATCGCACACTCGCAATCGTCAACCCTGATAACGATGCCTCGATCAAGTTGCTCGAAAAGCTCGGCTTCAGGTTCGAACGCGTCAAAGGCGACGTTAGGTTATACGCCCTTCCAAACCAACCTGTGGAATAGCTCGTCCATCTCCGCCGGCGGCTGCTTCATCCCGCGATCGACCCACCACGTCAACAACGCCAACAACGCTCCCGCGTGCGCGAACGCAATCGCCGGTCGTTCGTGCTCCGGAATTCCCTGGCCCTTTGGCAGCTCCGCCAAACGCCGCTCGATGCCACGCGCAAACAGCCCGCGCGCCAGTTCCATGTTGTCGTTCATCTTCCCCGCGGAAACCAGTGCGTCAACAAATTGCTTCGCCTCCACGATGTGACCGAAGAACTCACGCACCGGAAACACGCGGTCCGACGTGTCGCCACGCACCGACAGCATCATCGCCACGGATTCAAAAAACTCTTCCGCGTCGCTCATCAACAAATCGTCCTTGTCGCTGTAGTGCGAATAGAAAGTCGAACGCCCGACCTTCGCGCGGTCCAAAACATCCTGCACCGTGATCGTGTCGAACGGTTTTTCCTGCATCAGCGCGACCAGCGCATCGCCAAGCGCGTCGCGCGTTCGCCGCACGCGAGCATCTTCTCTTTTCTTCAATGCAGCAAGATGCAAACGATCGTTCTCGGACATTAGCTACCTCTTTGTTCGGTTACGCCTGATTTCGCGCGCCATACGCTGGACAGCCGTGTCAGGCGCTCATAGAGTAGCGCACCCTATGATCTCTCTACACCAAGTGAGTAAGAAATACGAAACGCCCGCGGGCGTGTTTGCTGCGCTGCGCGAAGTCGACGTCGAGATTCGCGCGGGCGAGTTCGTCGGCGTCGTCGGCAAATCGGGCAGCGGAAAGTCGACGCTGCTGAACATGATCGCCGGCATCGATCGGCCATCGTCGGGCACCGTCACTGTTGCCGGCACAACGATTCATACGTTGCCGGAAAACAAACTCGCTGCGTGGCGCGGGCGCAACGTCGGATTCGTGTTTCAGTTCTTTCAACTGCTACCGACGCTCACGGCCGTTGAGAACGTAATGCTGCCGATGGATTTTTGCAAAACGTTTCCCGCGCGCGAGCGTCGCACACGCGCGGAAGAGTTGCTGCAGCGCGTCGGCGTTGGTCCACAGGCGGACAAATTGCCGGCGACACTTTCCGGCGGCGAACAACAGCGCGTTGCAATTGCGCGCTCGCTCGCGAACGAGCCGCCGCTGGTAATTGCAGACGAACCGACCGGTAACCTGGATTCGATCACGGCTCACGGCATACTCGATCTCTTTCGCAATCTTGCCAACTCCGGCACGACGGTTGTTATCGCCACTCACGAGCCGGGCATCGTTCGCGTGAGCGATCGCAAGATCGAGATCTCCGACGGAGTGTTACTCAATTGACTACGCCCTGGAGAAAAGCGATACGCGACTTCTGGCACGAACGCGCCCGTACGGTTCTGGTCGTGTTGGCGATTTCATTGGGCATTGCCGCTTTTGCGGCAGTGATGTCGTCGTACGCGATTCTCACGCGCGAGCTCGATCGCGGCTATCTCGACACCAATCCGGCGTCCGCGGTGTTGCGCGTTGACTCGATCGACGACGAGCTCGTAGCGGCCGTTCTGCTGAATCCCGAAGTCAGCAATGCCGAGCCGCGTCGAACTATCTCGGGCCAGATCAAATCCGGGCCGATGCAGTGGCGCAACCTGATGCTGTTTGTGGTGAAAGACTACGGCGACATCCGCGTCAGCAAACTCGAACCGGAACAAGGCGCGTGGCCACCGTCGACAGGGGAGATTTTAATTGAAAGGGATGCGTTTCAGGTTGCGCGAGCACATATCGGCGACGCCGTCACCGTGAAGACTGCAAACGGCATCGAGATGCCGCTCGTGATCAGCGGGCGTGTTCACGACGTGGGCCAGGCGCAGGCGCGCATGGAGAACATCGTTTACGCCTACACCAATCTCGACACGTTGGTCCAACTCGGCGAAAAGCCTTACTACGATCGGCTGAACATCCTCGTGGCTGAAAACCGGTTCGACGAGGACCACATTCGCAGGGTCGCGGCGGATGTGAAGTCGTTGATCGAGTCGCGCGGGCATGTGGTTTGGCGCGTTGACGTGCCGCCGCCGGGGAAACATCCGCACTCGGATCTGACGGGAATGTTGCTGCTGGCGATGTCGAGCTTTGGGCTGTTCGTGCTGGTGCTGAGTGGGATTCTGGTGGTGAACCTGCTGACCGCGATGATGGCGTCGCAGGTGCGGCAGATCGGTGTAATGAAAGCGATTGGCGGCACGCGCACTGCGATCGCGCGAATCTATTTTAGCCAGGCGTTGTTTCTCGGCATCGCGGCGGTGATCGTGGCGTTGCCGTTGGGATTGATTGGCAGCCGTGTGTTGTGCCGGTACATGGCGGTGTTTCTCAATTTCAACATTTACAGTTTCGCGGTGCCCGTGTGGGTTTATTTGCTTGTGGCGGTAGTTGGCATCGCGGCGCCGCTGGCTGCTGCGGCGTATCCGGTTTGGAAAGGTTCGGGCGCGCCGGTTCGTGTTGCGCTTGCAGATTTTGGTGTGAGCGAGACGACCTTCGGCGCAAGGCGATTCGATCGCGTGTTGACTGGTGTCAGTGGCGCTTTTCGTCCGTTGGTGTTGTCGATTAGAAACAGCTTTCGCCGCCGTGCGCGGCTCGCGCTGACGCTCGCGACGCTCGCCGCGGGCGGGTTGTTTTTTCTTGCGGCGCTGAATGTGCGCGCATCGATGATCAATACGCTCGATCGCATGTTTGCGACGCGAAAGTTTGACCTGACCGTGAACCTGCGAGAGACGTATGACGTTGAAAAACTTCAACAAGCAGCCAGCCAAACGCCGGGAATTCGACGCGCCGAGGGTTGGCTCGGGACGGAGGCCTCGTTAGGCGAGGCGAAGTTCGGCGTGATCGCTTTGCCTGGCGATACTCAGTTGCTCGAACCCGAGATCACCGAAGGACGCGATCTGTTGCCGACGGACACGGACGCGATCGTCGTGAACAACGCACTCGCGGGAAGATTCGCCGAACTGCGTGTCGGGAACACCGTGACCTTGAGCATTGAAGGCGTCGAGAAGAGCTGGCGTGTCGTTGGCCTTGCTCGCGAGGCGTTCTCGCCGGCGGTTGGCTACGTTCCGCTGAGTGGCATTCAATCACGATCGCCGAACATGGTGAACAGTTTGCGATTATCGTTGGACCACGCTGATGAAGATTCGATCGCCGCAGTGAAAACGAGCCTCGATCGCAATCTCGAACAACACGGAATGCGGGCGCGCAGCAGCACCAGCAAAGCCGACACGCGCTTTGGATTCGATCAGCACATGGTGATGATCTACGTCTTTCTAATCGTGATGTCGGCCATCATCGGTTGTGTTGGCGGTTTGGGTTTGATGACGACGATGAGTCTCAACGTGCTCGAGCGCCGGCGCGAAATGGGAGTGTTGCGCGCGATTGGTGCGACGCCGCGGATCGTTTGGCTGATGGTTATTGTAGAAGGCATGGTGATTGGCGTGTTGAGTTGGGCCATCGCAGCGCTGTTGGCGTGGCCGGTGAGTAAGTTCGTGGGCGACTCGCTCATCAGCATGATGTTCCGGAGTGGATTGGACTTCACGTTTGAGCCGCTGGGATTGGCGATCTGGTTGCTCGTCTCGGTCGCTTTGAGTGCGGTGGCGAGTTTTCTGCCCGCATGGCGTGCGTCGCGCGCGACGGTGCGTGAAGCGTTGGTTTATGAATGATCAGCCGGTGCGGTGCAGAATGAAATCGACGATACGCTGGAGAACGTCTGTGGGTCGATCGATCTGTTTGAGCGCTTCACACGCTGCTTTGTGAGCTTTCATTGCTTTCTCGCGCGCTTCGTCGATTCCGTATAGAGCTGGATAAGTAGCTTTTCGCGATCGCACATCTTTCCCCGGAGTTTTGCCTAACTCTTCCGCGCTCGCAGTCACATCGAGCAAGTCGTCGGTGATCTGAAACAACAGACCCAGATGCGCGCCGTAGTTGGTTATAGCCGCCAGCTCTGAAGCCGATGCTTTGCCAATTAGAGCGCCACAGCGCGCGGCGCCGACGATCAACGCGCCGGTCTTCAGCCGGTGAATCTCCTGCAACTGCGCGCCATTCACCTGCCGCGCCTCGGCTTCCATGTCGAGCGCCTGTCCCGCAACCATGCCCTCCGGCGTCGCCGCCGCACGCGCCAGTTCCGAAATCAACGCGATGCGTGTCGACGCGTCGAGACGATCGTCGTCGGCGATGGTTTGAAACGCGAGTGTTTGCAGTGCGTCTCCCGCGAGAATCGCGGTGGCTTCGTCGAAGCGAACGTGACACGTCGGCCGCCCGCGGCGCAGATCGTCGTCGTCCATCGCCGGCAGATCGTCGTGAATCAGCGAGTACGTGTGAATCATCTCAAACGCACACGCCGTTTTGATGAGTTTCTCGACAGGCGCGCTAAACGCCTCTCCGGTCGCGAGCAACAACGCCGGACGAAAACGCTTGCCGCCGGCAAACACGCTCCAGCGAATTGCCTGATGAACCTTTTCCGGCGCCGCGCCTGACGGCGGCAGCAAACGGTTCAACTCGACTTCCACCAGCGCACGGCTGGCAGACAATAGACTGTCGAGCTCGAGTTTGTTTTGGACCAGCGCGTCAGAACCCGTTGTCATTTTCTGCCACGCCATCGTTGGTTGGTTCGGTGAAAGTGTTGACCACGGGCCTGCCCTGATTGTCGCGCAACAAAACTTCAATGCGCCGCTCGGCCTGGCTCAAACGTTCCTGGCACTCGCGTGAGAGTCGAACGCCCTGCTCAAAAAGCTCGAGACTCTTCTCGAGCGGCAAGTCGCCGCTTTCGAGTTGCTGCACGATGCGCTCCAGCGCCTCCAGCGAAGTTTCAAAACTTCGCGCCTGTTCCGGACCGTTTGTCATCTTCTTCTCTTCTTGCGGGGCTTGCCGAGATTCTTCAACAACGGGTCGACAGAGTCAACAGAGCCGATGGCCGGCAAGTCCTTCATCATGCTGTCGACAATGCGCTGGACCACGGCGTCGTTATTGAAACCGGTCACTTTCCAACGATCGGCATCGCGCCGCATCGTGAGCTCGAAAGAGCTGTTGGCCACGGCTGACGCGGCCTTCGCGATGTCGCCTTCGGTCGTGATTTTCACGAGCGAAGGCACAGTCAGCAACAACAGGATAAACGGCTTCGGTTCAGATACCGAAGCGAAGCTCTTGATCTCCTTCGAGACTTCCTCATGAATCGTCTGTTTCAGGCGCGGCAGCAACGCTGGCATTGCCTGATCGATTTTCTGTTGTGTGGCCGAGCTCATCGCGAGGCCGTAACGCGAACTCGCCTTTGTACTCACCACCGCGGCCATGTTGCGCGCCATCTCCTCGTCGTCGATTCGCTTCGCAAACTCCTCAACGTCGCCGCGTTGTGCTGCATCGACGAGCAGCGTCAACGAGTACGCCGGCGTTGATTGATAGTGACGCCACCAGAAGAAGCCGCCGACTGCGGCCAGACCAATCACTACGACGAGAACGATCGCGAGTAGCGCAAGTACCCTCAGCCACCGCCGCGGCTTGCGACGGACAGGCGGCTTGTTACCTGGACCGGGCTCAAGATTGATAACGATTCTTTTGGCCACGGCTTAATTCTCTTCAACTGCTTCGACCCGCGTTTGCAGACTTCCCTTCGCGAGTCGCACCCGAACCTGATCTCCGGTCGAAACTGATGCGGCGTCGCGCACGGGCGTGCCCGAAGCATCCTGCGCGATCGCGTAGCCACGTTGCAACACGGCGAGCGGCGAGAGTGCATCGAGCGAGGCTGCGGCGAGTCCGAGCCGTTCTCGCGCTTCCTGAAGACTGCTTTCCATCGCAACGTTGCACGCCGTTGACGCGGCGTCGAAACGTCGACGCGCGTTGCGCAATCGAGACTTAACTTCATCAAACGCATGCGACAGCGCCTGTTCCTGAACACGGCTGCGCAAATCGACGATTCGATACCGCATCAAGCGGTTCATCTGCCGGCTGAGTTGGTCCAACGCCGAACAGAGCTGATCTTCATGCGCAGCGACGAGTTCTGCGGCCGCTGACGGCGTCGGCGCACGCATGTCCGAGACGAAATCAGCGATCGTGAAATCCGTTTCATGGCCCACCGCCGAAATCACAGGGATGACTGATTTGCGTATCGCGCGTGCGACCTCTTCCTGATTGAATGCCCAGAGGTCTTCAGTTGAACCACCGCCGCGTCCGACAATCAACACATCGACGAGATCCGCCGTGCGCCCTTCGCGCAGCGCGCGTTCGTGATACTGGTTGATGAATTGAATCGCTCGTGCGATCGACGGCCCGGCGCTGTCGCCCTGGACCTTCGCCGGAGAAAACAGCACGTGTACAGTGCGCGTGCGGCGTGAGATGACGTTGAGAATGTCTCGAATGGCGGCGCCCGTTGGCGAAGTCACAATCCCGACGCGTCGCGGAAAAACCGGCAGCGGCCGTTTCAACTCTTTCGCAAACAAACCTTCCGCCTGCAACCGATCGCGCAACTGCTCAAACGCAATCTGCAACGCGCCCGCGCCGACCGGATCCAACGCGTCTACAACGAGTTCATACTCACCGCGCAGCGCATAAACCGACAGCTTGCCACGCGCGCGCACGTGCAAACCATTCGCGGGCCGAAACCGAATCCGCGTGTTGGCGGAACGGAAGCACTTCGCGCGAAGCTGGGCGTTTTGATCCTTGAGCGTGAAATACCAGTGGCCGGACGAGTGGTCCTTGAAATTGGAGATCTCGCCTTCAACCCACACCGACGCAAAGCGCGATTCGAGCGAGATGCGGATCGAGTTGGTGAGCTGAGAGACGGTTAGCGGTTTTCTTTCTTCTTCGTCGAAAAGCGCATTGAAAAGCGGTTGGTTCATCGGGGAATTTCGTTATGGATTGTTCAAACCAACCACCGGGCTCAAACGAATTGAAGCACCGTCGCGGTTTGTGCGCACGCGCACGCGGGGAGACACGGAAACAGAATTTGATGCGTAAGTGATCGTGTAAGCCGAACGCAACTGTGCGACGACGTCGTCGTAAGCTTTCTGCAAATCCTCAATGCGTCGAATCGGATAGTAAACGCCGCCCGAAGCGGTGGCGAGTTTGCGTCCCTCATCTTCCGCGCGCGTCGTTAGCGTCAAATAACGCGAGCGCAACGGATCGATCGTGATCTCCGGCCGCGGCACACTCGCTTCGGGAATCAGACCGGAAGGAACGTACAACGGATAGACCAGCGCGCCCGATTCGGAGAGCGCTTCGAGAATCGCCGGAAACGGCAGAAACGATTTGTTGTCGTCGCCGTCAGACATCACGACGATCGCGGTGCGTTCGCCGCGCAAGCGCCGCAACGGTTCGCTCAAGACGTAACCGAGCGCATCGTAAAGCGCGGTGCCGCCGCCCGCATCGATCTCGTCGAGCTTGCGCGAGAGCATCTGGCGATCGGTGCTGAAATCGGAAATGATCTGGATATCGTCGCGGAAGCTGATGATCGAGATGCGATCCTGCGGGCTCGCCGTGCGCAAAAAGTCACGCGCGGCTTTGCGAATAAAATCCATGCGCTCTTCGACACTGCCGGAAACGTCGAGCAGCAGCACGAGATTAAACGGCTCGTTCGCCGGCGAGACGTTCGTCACGCGGCGTTCGATCCCGTTTTCCCAAACCGTAAAGTCTGTTTCGCGCATACCGCTGATCGCGCGCCCGTGGCGATCCGTCACGCTCGCATTGAAGCGCAGCAACTGCGGCGACACCGAGCTAACAATCTGACCCGGCGGTGTGCGTTGGACCAGTTCCGGTTCTTTTTCCGGCGGCGGCAACGTCTTCGCGTAATCGCCAAACATCTTCGGCGACACTTTGCGAATCGCTTCGACGAGCTGGCTGTCGCCACTGCGAACGATCGCGCGCGCGGCTTCCGTCAACGGCCGTTCGCGTAAATCAGCGGGCGCCATTTCCGGATCGATATTCAGCAGCACCACGCCTCGCTGCGTGCGGAAATTGAGCGCGATCACTTCTTCTTTTTTCTTGTCTTTTTCACCGAGACGGCCGGAGAGTTTGAACTGGCCTCCGGCTTTTTCCTTGATCGGCGGGAGTTCGACGTCGCTCATGTAACGAGGACGGCTGGCTTCCCAGACGAAGTCAAACTTCAACCCATCGAGCGGGACGTCGGCGTGAATCGTGCCCGTGTCAGTCTTCACAGTCGCCGACTCGACATTGCCGATCACGTCGACCGAACCCGCCTTGCCTTCGACATCCACTTTTGAACGCACCGGAATTGTCACCACCACGTCGATGCGGTTTTTCTCGCCGCGTGGGCGTACGTCGACCAAAAAGCTGCCGCCTTTGGCTTCAACCTTAATGTCGCTCGGATCGATCGCGTCGCCGGCAGATTTGGCGTCAATCGTGACTTTCTTCTGCTGCTCTTCGGAAGCGACGACACTGATGCGCCCATCGAGATTGCGAACAGTCAACTCGATCTTTTCCGGAGCTTCGAGTTCCTGTTTGAAACCCTGGGCGAATGCGGAACCACAAAAAATGACGAGCAAAAGCGCGATAAACAGCGCTCGGGGCAATTGCATCAAAAACATCGCGACCGATCTTGCCCGCCGCGCGCGTAGTGGTCAAGCGCGGATTATGGGCTATCATGTCCGAGAGGAAGAACCCGCTTTGGCACAAACGGAACCTGCCCGCGATAAACGCCTTTTCATTCACAATCTTGTGAAGCGGGATCCGCTTGCGAACCTCGCCGATGACGTTCGCAAAGGCCTCGCCGCGCAGCCTAAACGATTTTTGCCGAAGTACTTCTACGACGAACTCGGTTCGCAACTCTTCGAAGCGATCTGCCTCCTGCCTGAATACTATTTGACTCGCGCGGAGAACGAGATTCTCAAACGCTACGCCGACGAGATCGCGGGTTCAGTCGACGGTCAGATCACGCTCGTCGAGATGGGCAGTGGCAGCGCGTCGAAAACGCGGCTGGTGATCGAAGCGTTGTTGCGGCGCCAGCAGCAGTTGTTGTTCATGCCGGTTGATATTTCGGCGTCGGCGCTGGAAAGCAGTTCGCGGATTCTGTTGCAGTCGTATCCGCGGCTCACGATCGAGGCTTACGCGGCGGATTATTTTGCCGGTATGGCCGAGCTCGGAAAGAAGCCGCGCGGCCGCACGCTCGCGTTGTTCTTAGGTTCAAACATCAGCAACTTCGATCAGGAAGAAGCGCTTCGTTTCCTGCACGCGATGCGCAATGTGCTCAACAAAGGCGATGCGTTGTTGTTGGGCGCGGATCTAAAGAAAGATCCGAAGGTTCTCGAAGCCGCTTACAACGACGCGCTCGGCGTGACCTCCGCGTTCAATCTCAACGTGCTGGCGCGAATCAATCGCGAGTTGGGCGGAACCTTTGACTTGCGCGCTTTTAAGCATCGCGCTTTTTACAACGAACCAGCGGGACGAATCGAGATCTACATCGAGAGTCTGTTTACTCAGCGCGTGCGCATTGAAAAGCTCGATCTCGAAGTCGAGTTTTCGGCCGGGGAATTGATTCATACCGAGAACTCTTACAAGTACGATCGCGCGGGGATAGCGCGGCTCGCCAACGAGACAGGTTTCGAACACACGCGCACGTGGCTCGATT